>JBBTBY010000047.1:0-92888 GCA_038043445.1 Spirochaetota bacterium | reverse complement strand
TGTGCCGAGAGTCTAACTCGCTGTGCCGAGAGTCTAACTCGCTGTGCCGAGAGTCTAACTCGCTGTGCCGAGAGTCATTTCAGCAAAAAAAGAGGGCCGGAGCGCTGTGCCCCGACCCATCTCTCCCTTTCCGATATCCAATCGGACTAAGCGGCATTCCCCTCCTTCGCTTTCTTCAGCTCGTGCTTCACGCCGCGTATCTTGCTCCGCAGGCGCTTTGCCTGTACCGCCAGTTCGCTCTTCTTTCCGAGCGTGCCGATGACCGCGTCGAGCTTGCTCGAGACGTTCTCGTAGAGCGCAACAAGCGCGGATGTCGAAAGCGTCGTCTTTTCGCGCTGTTTCGCCTTCATCGCCTCCTGCTCATTGTTCTGCGTTACCGCGTCGCTTTTCTGCGCGGCAAGCTCCTTGATCCAGCCGTCGACCTTGAGCCCCTTCGCGTCAAGGTCCGTCTGGTTCTTCTGCATGAAGTCGATGACTGCTTCGCAGAAACCGATCTTCTCCGTTGTTGAGAGCGGCATATATATGCCTCCTTTCTTTTATTTCGTATCCCCCGAAGGAAAATACGGTCGCACATTCCTGTGCGCGTAGAATATGCACCATATTTTCGATCACGGGTATCACTCGGAGGAGTGATATGGGAGGTTTTCGCATCACCCGGAGGAGGTATATGAGGCGTTTTGTGATACATTTTGGACAAAGCAGCAGGATGCGGAGGGTAAGGGAAGAGAAGATAACCACCGAGGGCACAGAGAAAGAGGGAGGATGGAAGTAAAGACACGGATAAAAGCGTATGCCACGGAAAGGGAACAGAAGGCAGGGTTCAAAGAAGGGAAATCACGCGACGACACTTCGGCAGGCTCAGTGCATGCGCGAAGGCGCGACGAAAAAAAGAGCGAAGAGAAGATATGCCGCACAGAGGCGCGGGAAACGCGGCGAAGAAGGGATGGCCACGGAGGTTCAGCGGGCACGGAGAAAGAGGGAGGAGGGAAGTAAAGATGCGGATAAAAGTGCATGCCACGGGATACAAGTCTCTGCCGGAGGGCGGCGGGGACTGCGATGACTGGGTGGGAATGACCGCCGGGGCATTGCGCTTTTGGGGATATGAGCCCTCTGTCGCTGCGGGGGAGAACGAATATGTCATGCCGTCTGCCTTGCACGGGTGAAAAATACCGTTCCGGATGGATATATGTACTACACGATATCGGATCGGCGTGATATCCCTGTAGGAAAATACGTGCCGATCGAACATGGTATCGTGGGAGGTTTGTCGGCGATCGATGGGAGGTGGAAGATAGCGACGATGGAAGTGCCGGAGAGGGTGTATGGGAAAGCTTATTGATTTTTGGAAGAGGTTAATCGCATGAAGATCATGCTGTTTGACACTACATTACGCCTGGGGTATACTTCCATTGGTGGTGTTGGCTTTTATCTATTCTCTCTATCCAACATCATGGGTTAGAGATAATATGGACAATAAATTACCTGTTGGCCTTTACGAAAAAATAGTTACTGAGTTGCTTGACCAACGTCTTTCTCGCCTTGAGCGCGGATTGCTTTATAATAAACAAAAGCTCGATGAAGCTGATAGCCATATAGCACTTGCACAACATATTGAATGTGTTGTTGAAGAGAAGTTACGTGCGATTACTGGAGAGGATAAACTTAAAAAACAGGTTGATTTGTGCAACGATATTCTATCAGTCCTAAATATAAGAAATGAGAGTGATGGGTACGTAGCATCAAAAATATGTTCTGAGGCTGTTCGTTTATTACAAATCTATAATGAGGTATTTGAGATTCCGCATAGGCCAGATACATCCTTGGCTGTCGGCAGTCTTTTAACCGCGACTGGAGGTGATCCATCGTTAGTGTCCCAACTGAAGCAGGAAATTCTTTCGGCCGATCGAGTTGACATTCTTGTATCATTTATAAAATGGAGCGGGATTCGAATAATCAAAGAAGAGCTAGAAAAGCTCACGAAAGATCGCCCATTACGTATTATTACAACATCATACCTCGGAGCTACAGACATTAAGGCGATAAAGTATTTGCTTGACCTTCCGAACACAAAGGTATGGGTATCGTTTGACACCAAGCGTACTCGGCTACACGCGAAGGCATTTATGTTTTTACGCCACACAGGGTATTCTTCTGCATATGTTGGATCATCAAATATTTCTAATCCTGCGATGACTGAAGGTCTTGAGTGGAATGTTAAGATCTGCGAAGCTGATTCCCCACATCTCTGGCGAAAAACTCAGGCGGCATTTGAAACATATCAGCGCTCATTGGAGTTTGAGTGTATTTCCTGTGCGGACCTTCCGCGACTTGCTTCAGCATTAGATAAAGAACGCACTGGCAATAGCGTAACATCTGATTCTCATTTGTCTTTTTTCGACGTACATCCATATGCCTATCAACAAGAAATACTTGACCGTCTAAAAGCAGAACGAGAAATTCATGGACGGAACAGAAATTTAGTGGTTGCCGCGACCGGTACTGGAAAGACCGTCGTTGCAGCATTTGACTTTGCTCGTTGTTTTGAGCGTCCAAGGCGCACGCGAATGATGTTTGTTGCCCATCGTGAAGAAATATTGAAACAAAGCATGAATGTATTTCGTAATGTGTTGCGGGACCAGAATTTTGGTGAGCTTTGGGTTGGGGAAAGTCAGGCGATAGATAAACAGCAGCTTTTCATCTCTGTCCAGACATTCAATACGCAACGTCTGTGGGAAACATTGCCCCCTGACTTTTATGAATATATTGTAATAGATGAATTCCATCACGCAGCGGCAGCTAGTTATCAATGTCTCATGGAACACTTTTCACCCCAGCATCTTCTTGGGCTTACGGCCACGCCTGAAAGAGCCGATGGCCAAGATATACTACATTATTTTAATAACCACATTGCTGCCGAGATGCGCTTGCCTGATGCAATTAATCGCAAACTGCTTTCTCCATTCCAGTACTTTTGTATCGCTGATAACACTGTTGATTTTTCGCGCCTGCAGTGGACTCGCGGCGGATATGACAGAAAAGCGCTTGATGGATTGCTTAACGGGAACGATGCGCGTGCGATGCTCGTCATGCAGAAAATAAACGAAATACTCCTTGCCCCATCAAAGTCACGAGGGTTGTGCTTTTGTGTGTCACAAGCGCATGCATCGTTCATGGCTAAAAAGCTCGTTGAAGGGGGGATCAAGGCAACTGCCCTCACTTCAGAATCCTCGGAAAATGAGCGTAGTTCCGCCATTTCAAAACTCCAAAACTACGAAATAAATTTCCTTTGTGTGGTTGATCTTTTCAATGAAGGCGTTGATATTCCTGAGGTCGATACAATCCTTTTTCTTAGGCCAACAGAAAGTTTGACCGTATTTTTGCAGCAGCTTGGACGTGGGCTTCGTCTATCGCAGGGGAAGGAACATTTGACGGTTCTTGATTTTGTAAGCAAAGCACATCGCCGGTTCAATTTCGAGGAACGTTTCAAAGCATTGATTGACAGTACTCCCAGGGATTTAGAAACAGAGATTATTCAGTCGTTTCCAAGCCTGCCCGCAGGATGCATGATCGAAATGGAGAAATTAGCTCAGCAATATGTTCTTGAAAATATTAGCGAGGGGCTTTCTTATGGGAATACTGCGGGATTTTTGGAACGCATTCGGGAATTTGCGAATGAAAGGAAGTCTGATGTTACACTTGGAGGTTTTCTAGATTTCTACGGAATAAAACCCCAAGAATTATACAAACGAGGATCTTGGTCTCGGCTCTGTGTTCGTGCTGGAATAAAACCGGATTTCACTGCACCAGACGAAGATGTATTGACAAGAGGGCTGAGACGCTTTTGTCATCAGAATAGCGCAAAATATATTAAGTTGCTGTCGCAAGCTCTTGCTGAAGTCAATGATAAAACGACTGAAGCCTCTGGTAATAATGTTGAAATCAATATGCTATTGACTATGGTCTGCTTTTCAATGTGGAATGGTAAACCGCCAGAAAAATCTATTGGTGAAAACATAGCTCGGATAAAGCGAAACAAAACAATATGGGCAGAACTTTGTGAGCTTGTTGAATATTTGTATTCAATTGCAGATGCCGTGGTTTATACGCCCGTACTTCCTTTTCCATGTGCACTTTCAGTCCATGCTTGCTATACACGGGATGAAATATTTTCCGGAATAGGGCACTGGACCGTTGGTAATGCCCCCTCCGTTAGAGAGGGAGTCAAGCATGTTAAGGAATTAAATACAGATGTTTTTTTTATAACTCTCAATAAAACGGAAAAGGATTATTCTCCAACAACGATGTATGAAGACTATGCTATTGATGCCGATCATTTTCATTGGCAATCACAAAGTACAACTGGCGAGCATTCTCCAACTGGGCAACGATATATAAACCATAAAAGCCAAGGAGCATATATTTTGCTCTTTGTTCGAGAAAACAAGCAGGATGACAATATAGCATCCCCATATTACTTTCTTGGAACGGCAGAATACGTAAGTCATATTGGAAACAATCCAATGAGCATTACATGGAAATTACATCAGCCATTACCGGGGAAGTTGATACGAAACACAGTTCGCATGTCTGTCGCGTGATAGGTGGAAAAATATGCTAAATCACATCGATGTGGCTGCGGCTGTAATACAGAAGGACAACAAGGTCTTTGTTGCGCGCCGTGCTCCCAAAGAGCACCTTGGAGGGAAATGGGAATTCCCCGGGGGGAAGATTGAACCAAATGAAAAACCTGAAGAATGCCTTAAGAGAGAGTTGGCCGAAGAACTCGGCATAGAAGTAGACATTGGCGAATATATAACCGAATCAATTTATGCCTATGATGAAAAGAAAATACGATTAATTGCATACGCTGTTGAGTATAAGTCCGGCGAAATAAAGCTTTCCGTTCATGATCATTATGAGTGGGCGCAGGTGGATGAATTGTTTAAATTCGATTTTGCTGCAGCCGATTGGCCTATTGTAAAATATATTTCGAGAATGTAGATGCGAATCACTTGCAAACTGGTTTTGCAAGGTGTTCTTGGAGGCGCATATCATGCGAAGACTTGAAAATATGCGGATGTAGTGGTCGGGATTATCCGAGCAATCCGCGTTTATGTCTCCTGTCTCTAATCGGTGTTTTCGGCGTCTTTGGTGTAAAATTGTATTCATCTTTTCTTGTGTTTTCCTTCGCGTTTTCGCGCCGTCGCGTGACATCTTCTTTGTTCTTTTATTTCCATTATGCTGGGATATTCCACGCGAAGCTCGCGAAGAATATGATCCTCTCCGTGAGCTCCGTGGTCTCCGTGAGAGACTTCTTCTCTTTCCCATTGATCGCCGTGAGTATTTATTGAGGCCGCATATCAAGTAATAGTTTAAGAATATGCGGGTGTAGCGACTGTATAATCCGTGTGATCCGCGTCTAAGTTCTTTTCTTCTCCCTTCTTGAGACGTGCGGGATGTACGCAGGGCGGAGGGTACATGCAATTCGCCTCGAGATAGATATTCGAGAACGATAGCGTCGGAAGAGAAGAGTCACCAGGATGCACAGGATGAGCCGGATTACATCGATAATGAAATCCGGTTAATCCGGTTCATCGTGGTGCTCCCCTTCTTCTCCTGATCCTTAAATAAAAATTATGAAGAGCCGCATATCCTGTGATAGCATATGGATATGAGGGAGTAACAACTGTATTGCACGCTTCTTTTCCACTCTTCGTCGCGTCTTCGCGCCTTCGCGTGAACTCCTCTTTTCCGATTTTATTTATTATTGAATCGAAGACGAAGACTTGCCTCACGCCAAGCCGCCAAGCGATGCACTGAGCGAAGCCGAAGTGAACGCCAAGAAGAAATTCATTCATACGATAATTTCTGTAACACAACAAGCGCTCCCCTTCCCCTTTAATAAGGGGGAAGGGGCTGGGGGTTAGGGGTTGTCCCCCCCCTTCTTTTTTGATAAAGCCCACCCCCATTCCGTACGATAATACAGATAACGACAATGAATACGGATTCACTCAAAAAGATCGGCATTCCCATTGCCATAGTGCTCGGCCTCCTCGCCGTGCTCATGGTTGTCCTCATTATCAGGGAATTCCGGGGTAAAAAAGAGGTATCGATGGCCGACGATATCGTTACGCAGGCGGAAGAGAACCCTGCGGCAGCGAATGCATCCCCGACGAACGATATTACTTTCCTCTACTCGACCCCGGCTTCGAATGCGGTCATACCGCGTGCATCGATCATCGATGAGCCGGAAGCGACCAATGCCGGTATCGATGAGGATATCCCGCGCAAGACCCCGAGAATGAAAGAACCGCCGATCGGCAAGAAGATGTCCCTCGCAGAGGAACCGATAGAGACGGTAAAGCCGATAGCAGCGACGCATGCATCGATAAAAAAAAAGCCGGCAAGCAGACCGGCAGCGCCGGTAAGGACCGTTCGCGGATCGAAACCGGTCATAACCGATATCATCATCGACTATAACAAACAGCGCACGGCATCCCCTGCGCAGCCGCTCCTTGTCACCTTCGCTGCGGCAATGCCGTCGACCGCGCGCTATGCCGACATACGCATCTTCGCACGTCGCGTGAAAGGCACATCGATAGTATCGCGCGATCTCATCCATGAAATGCACAAGATATATTCGATATCCGGCAAGACGCAGACGCAGTTCTACTGGACGGGAAAGACAACGACAGGTAAAACGCTCGCGCACGGCACATACATACTGTACGCAGAATGCGAAGCGTACACAGCGGGATGTACCCGCGTCGGTGCGGCAGGGCGATATGCGCTCCCGAAATGGTCCTGGAAGATCACGCTTCGTTAAACTGAGACAAGAACATCACGCAATTTTTGAGCGAGCGCTTTCGCATTGAAATGCGAGCGGATATATTCCTGCCCGTCGGCTATCCTTTTTTTTCGTAACAACTCCGATTCGTTCAAGGCCCGCACAACGGCATCGTGTATGCTTTTCGGGCGATAGGGGTCGCAGTAATGCGCGAAGCCGCCGGTCACTTCCGGGAGCGATGTACTCTCGCTTGTTACCACCGGTATGCCGCATGCCATAGCCTCGGCCGGCGGAAGACCGAAACCTTCATAGAGTGACGGGAAGACGAAAAGCGCTGCGTTGCGGTAGAGCTCGGCGAGTTTTTTCTCATCGACGCGATCGTGAACGGTTATCGATGCGGCAAGTCCGTTCGTATCGATGAAGCGCTGATACCTCGTTCCCGCCGTCGGGGCGACGACGACGAGACTGTTCTGTGCGCGCATCTCGGGCGAGAGCATGCGGTAGGCACGGAGCACGCCCATGAGGTTCTTGCGCTTGCCGATGCCGCCGACGTAGAGGATGTATCCCTTCCGCTTTGCACCGCGGGCGGGATCTGCATGGAAGTCAACGGCGTTCGCGACGATATCGATGTTCTTTTCCGGCACGCGGAGAACGCGCGCTATATCCGAGCGCGAGTGTGAACTGATAGTGATTATCCTGTCGGCATGCGTGCGGACATAGCGCATATCCTTTGAGAAGAGCGAGTAGGTCGAGAGCGAGAGCCCGGCAAGGAGCGAGGGATGACGGATGACCGCGTAGGGATCGAGCCCGAGCAGGGGAATGACATCGTGCACCGTTATGACGAGTTTGTATCCCTTGGCCTGCGGCTGCGGCGGCGTATTGTACGGTACGAAGAGCACATCGACATGCTCGTTGATGAAATCCGCTTCGTCGGTGAAGTGGAGGTCCCAATGGCGATGTCCCTGTTCGCAGAGCTGCTTCCCGAGCGGCACGACGCGTACGTTGCGGCGGTGCAGGCTCCGCGGGAGCGAAATTCCGTTCGGCGCGAAGAGCACATAATCGTTCTTCGTGTCGAGCGCAAGAAGCGCGCTCACGAGCGTCCGCGTGTAGCGACCGAAGCCGGTATACGGTGCGTCGAAGAATGCCGCATTGATGCCGATCTTTTTTTTGCCCATAGTGCCCGCCAGTATCCTTTTTTCAAGAGTATATAACGTGAATCGTATCTCTTTTGCCGTCTCGCTTTTGTCCGCATCGATGGTCTTAAGCGTTTCCTCGAGCACACGCGCACTTTCTTCCGCACGGATGAAATTCGCACGGAGTATATGCGTGCTGTCGCGGCGTTCCTTCTCGCCGTCGGTAAGCGTCCGCTTTCCGACATCCGCATCACTTTTCCGCGCGCGGAGAAGTTCATCGTCGATGCCCCTCGTTATCGATTCGATGACGTGCCTGAGGCGCTTCAAGACGGCGAATACCGATGCATCGTCGCGCTGATAGCGTATGATGTCCTCGATGACGCGAAGAGCCTCGCGGAGGCGATTGACGTTCGCATCGATGATGCGGTACATGGCGCTCATCAGCATATCCGCGGGAGCGGTGTTTCACCGAGCTCTTCTATCTGCCTGCGGACGCCATAGGGCATTGCCATGAGGAGCTTCTTTTCCGGCGTTGCCGTGCCGATGCGCGCGGCCTCTCTCCCGAGGGGATGCTTTCTGAGCGAGGAGACTATTTCGTCGGCAGCATCCGCGTCGACGGCCATCACCGCGCGGCCCTCGCATGCCAGATAGAGCGCATCGAAGCCGAAGAGCTCACAGATGCCGCGTACGGGCTCTGCTATCGGTATCGCATCGCTTTCGAGCGTTACGCCTGTGCCGGACGCCGTGATGAATTCATGTATCGTCTGCGCAAGCCCGCCGCGTGTCGGATCGTGCATGACGCGTATGCTATTGCGGAACGGCGAAAGCACGTTCATAAGCGGCAGGAGAGAAGCCGCATCGCTTGCAAGCGTCGTCGATAAGCGATGGCCTTCGCGGTGAGCGAGGATGGCGGCACCGTGGCGGCCGATGTCCCCGGTCACGATGATGGCATCGCCTTCCTTCATGACGCCCCGAATCGGCGCATCGTTAAACACGCCGATGCCTGTCGTATTGATGAATATCCCGTCGGCTTCGTGCTTCGGCACGACCTTCGTGTCGCCGGTAACGATGGAGACATCGTTCGCTTTCGCCTCAGATGCCATCGAGTCTATGATGCGGCCAAGCTCCGCTATGGAAAAACCCTCTTCGATGACAAGCGCGCAGGTGAGATAGTTCGGCTGAGCGCCGGAGACGACAAGGTCGTTCACCGTGCCGCAAACGGCGAGCTTGCCGATATCGCCGCCGTTGAAGAAAAGCGGCTTGACGGTGAATGTATCGGTGGTCACCGCTATTCGCTCGGAGACAGTGAGCACGGCGCTGTCGTAGTCCATTGCAAGGCTTGTGCCGAATTTCCGCGAGAACATATCGCGGATGAGCGTTCGCATGTGATACCCGCCGTTGCCGTGAGAGAGCGATATCGTATCGCGCATTACCATCCCCTGCGCTTAAGCCACCGTATGCATTGCGTGGTCCAGTCGCCGACATCGGGGATATCCTTTGCGAGACCGAGCCCGTGCTTCCCCGATTCGTAGGCGTGCAGTTCGCAGGGGATATTGTTCTTACGGAGCGCCGATGCGAAGACGAGCGAATTGTCCAGAGGAACGCCGGGGTCGTCGGAGGTATGCCAGAGGAACGCCGGCGGCGTATCCGCGCGCACGTGTTTCTCGTTGGAAAGGAAAAGTTTCATGTCTTCGGTCACGTTCTCGCCGAGCAGGTTCTTCATCGAGCCCGTATGCCCGAACGGTTCGACAAGCGATACGACGGCATAACAGAGAATGATCGTGTCCGGCCGCGCGGAAAGCGCATCGATGCTGTCCGTGGTCTCGACGTTCTCATGGTAATGCCAGTGCGTCGCGAGCGTGGAGACGAGGTGGCCGCCCGCGGAGAATCCGAGCGCGCCGACATGTGCGGGGTCGATGTTCCATTCCTTCGCGTTCGCGCGTACCGTGCGCACGGCGCGTTTCACATCGATGAGCGGGAACGGGTGATGATGAGGCGATACGCGGTAATTGCAGACGACGACGGATATGCCGTTCGCGTTAAGCCATTGTGCTATCGGTGCGCCTTCATGCGGCGCGCGCTGCGCATACCCCCCGCCGGGGCATACGACGATGACACCGGTCGTCCTTCCTTCGAGAATGAACGGATCGAGCGTAGGCGCATTGCCGTCAAGGGATGCGCCGCCGGGGATGTCGGTATTCCATAAAGACATGCGGGGCAGTTTTTTGAGCATGGAAGGACTCCTTGCGGACGGAGTATATCACGCTCATATCGTTATGCAAATGAGCGTATCCGGAGCATGTGCACGTGCCGCCGTCCTTGACTTCACCAGAGCGTTTATTAAGTTCATATGATATACAGAAGCCCCGCGATCGTGCATCCGGATCGAACCGGCACAGGAGTCAGCAATGAATGTTCTGTTAGTCTACCCGAAGTATCCAAACACGTTCTGGAGTTTTTCCGAAGCATTGAAGTATATCTCGAAAAAAGCGGCATTTCCGCCGCTCGGTCTTCTTACGGTCGCCGCCATGCTGCCGGATACCTGGGATAAGAAGCTCGTTGATATGAATACGCGGAAATTGAAGCCCGAGGACATTGCGTGGGCGGATATGGTCCTTATCAGCGCTATGATCGTCCAGAAGGATTCGGCGAAAGAGGTCATCGCGTTATGCAATGCTGCGAAAAAGACCGTTGTCGCGGGCGGGCCGCTCTTTACCACGCAGCATGAGGAATACAGCGGCGTCGATCATTTCGTTCTCAATGAAGCCGAGATAACGCTCCCGCTGTTCCTGAACGATCTTAAGCGCGGCACGGCGAAGAAGCGGTACACCTCCGAGCTGCGCCCCGATATCGATACGACGCCCATCCCGCTCTGGTCGCTCATCAAGCTCCGCGACTATTCATCCATGGCGGTGCAGTTCTCGCGCGGCTGCCCGTTCAACTGCGAGTTCTGCGATATCATCATCATGAACGGCAGGACACCGCGGACGAAAGCGACAGCGCGGTTCATCAATGAGATCGATTCTCTCTATACTAACGGCTACCGCGGCGGTGTGTTCATCGTCGATGATAATTTCATCGGCAACAAGCGTTCGGTGAAAGCCATGCTCATCGAGCTCATCGCATGGCAGGAGAAGCACGGTTTCCCGTTCCATTTCCTCACCGAGGCGAGCACGAACCTCGCCGATGATGACGAGCTCATGAAGCTCCTCCGCGCGGCCAATTTCAACAAGGTGTTCCTCGGCATCGAAACGCCGTCGATAGAGGCGCTTGAGGCGTGCGGCAAGCATCAGAACGCATCGCGCGATCTCGTTGAATCGGTGCGCATACTCCACAGGAACGGTATTCAGGTGATGGGCGGTTTCATCGTCGGTTTCGACAGCGATCCGATAACCATCTTCAAGGCACAGATAGAGTTCATACAGAAGACCGGCGTCGTCACCGCAATGGTAGGGCTTCTCAACGCAATGCCCAAGACCAGGCTCTGGGACAGGCTGAAGGCCGAGAAGCGGCTGAAATCGGTCACTACCGGCGAGAACACGGACGGGTTCCTCAATTTCAAGTCGCGCATGCCGGAAAGCACCCTCATCAGCGGTTTTAAGGAGATCCTTGCCACGATCTATTCGCCGAAGAAATATTATGAACGGGTGCGTACGTTCCTCAAGGACTTCAAGCCGATGCACCATCCTTCGTTCTCCATCGAGCAGCTCAAGCCCTTGATCCGAAGCTTCATACGGATAGGCATCTTTTCGCGGTCGCGTTTCCGTTTCTGGGGATTATTGTCAAGGACGTTCTTCACAAAACCCGTTCTCCTGCCGCTGGCCATCGAGCTGTCGATACTCGGCACGCATTTCGAGAAGGTAGTCGAGCGTCTGGCACCGGCGTAGAGACCCTTTGCGATATCCGACAGGGCGATCCGAGACTGTTGCGAAAATACCATCCGACAATCAAAGCACCTTTATAAACAACGAACATCATCAGAATCGATGAGAGCAAGGGGCTTAAGCCCCTTGTTCTCTCTTTTCGCGACGGTCTCGATCGGAATTTGACATACTCTTCGTGTAGAGCTAGTATAAGCATCCGAATCATCACTTGATAAGGATGCCGCCATGAACGACTGGGAGAATAATGCTATTGCCGGGATTAACCGCATGGAGCCGCACACCGTGCTCATCCCGTACGACAATGAAGCCTCAGCGCTTACGCGCGTGAAAGAATCATCCCCCTACTACCTGCTCCTCTCGGGGACATGGAAGTTCAGCTACTATGCCAACCCCCTCTTCGTCGACGAGCGTTTCAGCGATGCGGCATTCGATGCGAGCGCCTGGGCGGATATGCCGGTGCCGTCGCATTGGCAGTTGAACGGGTACGGCCGCCCGCATTACACCAATGTCAATTATCCGTTCCCCGTCGATCCGCCGAACGTGCCTACGGAGAATCCTACCGGCTGCTACCGGCGGAATTTCTACGTCCCCGCATCGTGGCAGGGGCGAACGATAGAACTTACGTTCAACGGCGTGGACAGCGCGTTCTATGTCTGGGTGAACGGTGTAAAGGTCGGATTCAGCAAAGGGAGCCGGCTCGTAACGCAGTTCGACGTAACGAAGTACGTCAAGACCGGCGAGAATGTCGTTGCGGTGGAAGTGTTCCAGTGGTCGGACGGGACGTATCTCGAGGACCAGGATATGTGGTGGCTCTCGGGAATTTTTCGCGATGTATATCTCATTGCGCAGAGTACTATCGATATCCATGATGTGTTCGTGAAGACCGAACTCGATGGGAAGTATGAGAACGGCACGCTTCGCATTGAAGCGGCCGTCAAGAACGCGACGACGGCGTCCGCGAATGTCTCGCTTGCGGCGGCCTTGTTCGACGATGAGGGGAAGCGTATCGCAGAGGCGAAGGAAAGCGTATCGTCCGGAGCAGGGAAGGACTCCCCTCTCGTCCTGTCCATCCCCGTCAATGCACCGAAAAAGTGGACGGCCGAAACGCCGTATCTCTATGCACTGGTACTCACCCTCGCTGACAGCACCGGGAGAACCGTCTGTGTGAAATCCATGCGCACGGGGTTCCGCGTCGTGGAGATAAAGAACGCGAACGTGCTCGTCAACGGGCGCTCCATCATGGTGCGCGGCGTCAATCGCCACGATTCGCATCCGGACAAAGGCCGTGCCGTTAATTACGAGGACATGAAGCTCGACCTGCTTGTCATGAAGCGGCACAACATCAATGCGGTGCGCACATCGCATTATCCCAACGACCCGCAATTCTACGAACTGTGCGATGAGCTCGGCCTTTTCGTCATGTGCGAATGCGATCTTGAGACGCATGGCTTCACCTACGACGAGGGCAAGAACCCCTCGATGTGGCCGGACTGGGAGCATCTCTGTGTAGACCGCATGAAGCGCATGGTGGAGGCGTTCAAGAACCATCCGTCGATATTCTCATGGTCGCTCGGCAACGAATCGGGTTTCGGCGTCAATCATGAGGCGATGAACCGCTGGACGAAAAAGCGCGACACCACGCGGCCGATACATTATGAAGGCGCATCTCGTCCGTCGCTTATCAAGCGGGAGAAGGGCGAATCGTGGGAGCGCGAGGCGGCCTGCAGCGATATCTTCTCGGCGATGTACCCGCATCCCGATGTGTGGAAGAAATGGGCACAGACCGATGATACCGCGCGGCCGTTCATACTTTGCGAATATGCGCACGCCATGGGCAATGGTCCCGGTGTATTCAAGGAATACTGGGACCTGTATTGGTCGGAGAAGAACATGCAGGGCGGCTTTGTCTGGGAATGGTGCGATCACGGCATTACGCAGTTCACCGCGGACGGCGAGAAGTGGTACGCGTACGGCGGCGACTTCGGCGAAACGCCGCATGACAGGAATTTCGTCTGCGACGGTCTTGTGTTCCCTGACAGAACGCCCTCGCCGGGGCTCATCGAATTCAAGAAATGGATAGAACCCGTGCTCGTCGAGGCAGTGGACGCTGCGGCAGGTAAAGTTGCCATCACCAATCGCTACGATCATGTATCGCTCTCGCATCTTTCCGTGAGCTGGTCGCTCCTTGAGAACGGCATCGTCGTTGAGAGCGGCGTGCTCGCGCCGTTGTCCATAGCCTCACGCGAAAAGAAAGAGGTCGTTATACCGATGAAGAAGCCCGAGGCGAAGGGCGGCGCGGAGTATTTCCTCAATCTCCGGTTCACGCTCGGTGCCGACACGAGTTGGGCGAAGTCCGGTCATGAAGTGGCGCACTGTCAGGTTTACGTTCCGGTAACGGCATCCAGGGGCAAGATGGTCCTCGCCGCAAAATATCCGCCGGTCACCGTGAACGAGACGAGAACGCTGATAACCGCAGCAGGAGCGGAATTCTCGATAGTGTTCGACCGCGTGTTCGGGAGAATAAGCGAATGGAAATACCGCGGCAATGATGTCATCGAAACGGGGCCCGTGCTCAATGTCTGGCGGGCGTCCATCGACAATGACGCGCACTGGTCGCCGTGGGACGGTGCGCTCTTTCAGCAGTGGAAGAAAGCGCGCCTTGATGAGATGCAGCATCGCACGGTATCATGTTCGGTCAAGAAAGACGGCGAGAACGCTGTCGTTACGATACAAAGCCGCATCGCACCGCCGGTGTTCTTCACCGGCTTCGATGTGGAATACCGCTACACGATACATCCCGACGGGGCGGTAACGCTCACGACTTCCGGGAAATTCAGACTGACATCGCCGCATACCGTCGCACCGGACAGCAAGAACCCGATGGAAGTGATAACGCATCTCCCGAGGATCGGCCTCACCATGACAATGTCGAAAGAACGGTCGATGGTCGACTGGTACGGACACGGCCCCGGTGAATCCTATGTCGACTCGAAGGCGGCGAACCTTGTCGGGCGCTACCGCGCGGGCGTCGATGCGCTTTACACGCCGTATATCTACCCGCAGGAGAACGGCAATCGCGAGGATGCGCGATGGGTATCGTTCACCGACGCCTCCGGTACGGGACTGTTCGTCGCGGGAGAGCACTTCAATTTCAGTGCACATACGTTCACCATGGAAGATCTCGATAAAGCGACGCATACATACGATCTTGAAGAACGCGATTTCCTCACGGTCCATCTCGACCACAGGCAATGCGGCGTGGGGAGCGGGAGCTGCGGACCGGCGACGTTCGAACAGTATCGCGTGAAGAACGAGCCGTTCTCGTTCGCGCTGACGCTGGTGCCGTTCGCGGCAAGCGCGGAAAAACAGGATGATTTGTACAGGAAGGCACAGGGGCGTTGATGCGATCCGCAGATATACGGCGGACATGATATATCATCATACCTGCGATCGCGTTTTTGACCGAGCACGGCTTATGTCGATTCGATACGGATCACCGCTGTCGATACGAGAAGCGAGCAATGGCGAAAAGTACAAGCGCGGTTGATTCGTCCATTGTAAATAGCATCGGTTCGCAGTATATTTTCCCGAACAGCGGAATACGATCGGTCCGTGGCCGGGAGATGAAAAGATGATCTGTCGAAATGTGCCCCTTGTACTCCTCTCGGTATTCGTAAATACGATGTGTTTCGCCGCGGACACGAACATTCCCGGTGTCAACTGCGGGTCCCTGCCGGCGGACATCACTCAGTTCTTCATCGCGCCGGATACGGCTTCATCGATATATTTCACCAACAAAGAGGCGGAGAGCGCACTGTCGTGCACCGTATACGATTATTCAGGAAGCATCATCGGTACGGAAACGCTGACGCGGACGGATGACGGTCCGTATCGGCTTCTGCTGAAACTCCCGCGCGGATATTATGAGATATCTTTCACGGACGGGGAGCGTTTCGGCGTCGTATCGA
This sequence comes from Spirochaetota bacterium, assembly GCA_038043445.1. Taxonomy (NCBI): domain Bacteria; kingdom Pseudomonadati; phylum Spirochaetota; species Spirochaetota bacterium. Next base: position 77,116 of record JBBTBY010000047.1, on the reverse strand, counting down.
TCGATCCCGTATCGAATGCCGATACATTCTTCGGGATGGATACATGGATGTCATGGGCGGAGAAGCGCCCCGATGTTCGCGCACGGCTGATACGCATCATCGCCCGGTGCGGTATTTCCATCGCACGGGAAAGGGTGAACCTGGGCGATATCCGTTCCGGTCCTGACGCATGGAGCTGGAACAAGGACTACCGTTATGACGATATCCGCACAGTCTATCGTGAGAACGGTGTCGATGTCCTTGAGCTCATGCACGGATCGCCGGTGTATCTCCGCGGCAAGGAGAAATGGCCTTTCGATCAATCCGGAGCGCAGGCCATGTATCGCGGCATGATAGAGCATTTCACGGGGCGATGGAAAGCGGCGGAGGTGCAGAACGAACCCGACCTCAGGTCGCAGCCGGGCAATTTCTATCCCGTACAGGTAAAGGCGGTAAGCTACGCGTTCGCATCGATGCGGTCCGCCGTTCCCGTCGTCGCCGGAGTGACCGGCACGCTCCCGCCGAGCGATTGGTTCACCGCGTGCGGAGAGAACGGCATGCTCGATGATGCCGATGTGTTCAGTTATCACGATTATGAAAGCACGCTCGCCGCCGAGTCGCTTGTCACACGAGCGCGTGCGTGGCTGAAACGGTACGGGTGTGAGACCATGCCGCTCTGGCATACCGAGAGCGGCTGGTCATGGCCGGCAGGTACGGCGAGACCCGATCGTGTGAGCGATTCGAAAAGCGCGCTTGAGATCATCGGGAAAGCGGTGGAAGACCGGGCCTCTGGCGTTGCACGTTTTTTCCCGTTCTGCCTTCTCTACTACATCGAGGGCAAAAAGAATTTCGGGATGATGGGGCAGGAATTCACCCCGCTCCGGAGCCTTGCAGCCTACGCCTACTGCGTGAGCGCATTGTCCGGTACGAGGTATATCGGTGATCTAGCTGTTGCTGATACATCGATCAAGCGCGCGCGTGTGTTCTCCGGCATGAAGGGCGAAATGGCGACGGTCATCGTTTTCACCGGGGAGAATACCTCTTCAAGCGCAGCATTCCCCTTTCCGTCGGTACACGTTGCGGGCATAGACGGCAGGGCGCTCACCGCCGACGGGAGATCAATTCCGGTGCCGGACGGGATATGCTATGTCATCGTCAGGACCAGGGATATACGCGACTCCTTACGCACGGATACATCGGCGATGCGCTTATACGCCATGGGAGAGAGACCGATGGCACGCGAACGCCGTGCCTCTCCCGTGGTCCTTCAGCTCTCTGAGGATGCGTTCCCCGCGCAGCGCGCCGCCTCGAAATACGGGATAACACGGGAGACAGCCCGTTCGATGACGATAAAAGTTCGCATTGATAATCTTTCATCCAACACGATATCGGCACGCGCAGAGCTGGCGCTCCCCGGAGATGGAGAACGGTATCCATTGGGACCGATAACGATCCCGTCCCTCGGGGCGTCGGATCTGGTGTGGAACGCCATCGACGCTTCGCGTGCACTGGATATTTCGGAAGTACGTTTCATCAAGGTGAATGCGGCGATCGGGGGAAGCGCTGCGCCTTCGCCCCTCGCTATCCCGCTTCTCATGGAAGGAACATTGGAAGAGCATCTCGCACGCCATGGTTCGGTGCGTGAGCTGCCCGTGACGGACCTGTTGCGATGGAAAAAGAACACATCAAGCCCGGGTGAATGTTCGTTCAGCGCGGCATCGGGCCTGTTCCGTGCGGATCTCGAGTTCAAAAGCGGATGGGCGTACCCGCAGTTCTCGCTGTCCGGAGAGCGTTTTACTCCGTCCGACACGGGGTTCCTTGTTCGGGTACGGATGGCGAAGAAAGGATCGTTCATCGATCTCAATGCGAGGACAAGAACGGCGCTCTTCCGAAGGTCGGATTTCATGGCTGCCGACGGTGAGTGGCATGCGGTCTATGTCCCGTTCGCTGATCTGGCGCCGCAGGGGGCGGGGAATCAGAACGCGCAGTTCGATCCGTCGCTCGCAGAATGCATAGAGGTAGGGATGAACACTGCGACACCAAACACCATCGAGGTCAGCCACATTTATGTCATCGGTAAATGAGGCTTCACGCCCAGGAATAGATAGCGCGCAGCGCGTCGAGCACTTCTTCCACCGTGATATTATCCATACAGGCGGCGCCGCGGCATCCTCGGGTCACCGAGCAGAGTGCTCGCTTCAGCGGCGGGCACGTCTGCCGTGCCGATATGATGGTACCGCCCTCGTGGAGCGTCCCGTAGACCAATGGATCGGTCTGCCCGAAGAGGCCCACGGTATGAACGTTCATCGCGGAAGCGATATGGAGCGGCGCGCTGTCATTGCCGACGAAGGCCCAGGCGTTCCTGATGACGCCGGCGAGTACGCGGAGGCTCACCGCTGCTGTAAGATCGAGCGCTATCGATTTTTTGCAGTCGGCGGCGATTATCGTATTGAGCATGGCGTCCTCGGGCCCGCCGATGAGCACGACCGGTGCGCCGACGCTCTTCCTGAACGTCGTTATGAGTTTGATGAAATATTCTACCGGCCAGCGTTTCTGGCGGCGTGTCGCCCCCGCATGCACGACGAGGAATTTCTCTTTCGCAAGCCGTTTCTTCGATAGAACGGAAATCGCATCTTTCTCCTCGGCCTTTGTGAGCACAAGCTCCATATGGACGCCGTCGGACGGTATGGAGAGCGGTTCGAGCGCGTCGAGTATTCGGAGAATGATGTGCCGATTCTTCGATGCCTGCGCATGCGTGAGCATGAACGAACGAAGCTCTGAGCGTATGCCTGAGCGTACGGGGATCTTTGCGCGATACGGTATCCATGCGCTTTCGAACGATGTTGATGCGATGACGGCGCTCTCGTATCGGGTTTCGGCAAGGCGTGCGATCAATTGCTCCATCGCTTTTTTGTCGCCGCGCGCGGGCTTCGGGATGACGGACGCGACATGCGGATTCTCTGTGAGCATCGCCGTTCCGCGTACACCGTTCAACACATCGATAACCGCGTTCGGGCGGTGTTTGGCAAGTGCGCGTATGAGCGGTGTGGTGAACAATGTGTCGCCGATATAGTTCATGCCGACGACGAGTATGCGCGGCCTATCCGATGACGGGGCCTTTCTCTTCTCTTCCTCGATCTCTTGCTCTTCTATGCCGTCGAAAAGGTCGCCCATGGTTCAATTGACGATGGATGCCGTGCCCGTACCGGTGAGCACGGCCTTGACGTTCTCCGCCACGCGCCGCTTCAATTCGATGATGGATTCTTCGCTGTACCAAGCCTGGTGGTCGGTGAGCACGACGTTCTCAAGAGACCTGAGCTCGCTGTCCTGCGCGATCGGTTCCTGCTCGAACACATCGAGCCCCGCCATGCCGATGCGCTCGGCCTTGAGGGCACGGGTGAGCGCCGCTTCGTCCACGACCTTGCCGCGCGATGTGTTGACGAATACCGCGGTGGGTTTCATGAGGGAGAGTTCGTGTTCGCCGATCATATGAAATGTTGAATCGTTGAGCGGCACATGGCAGCTTATGAAATCGCTTTCACGAAGGAGCGTTTCGAGCGATACCTTGCGGGCATTGGAGACACGAAGCTCCTGTTCATCGGCCGTCGGCGAACAGACATTGATGGTGCCGAAACCGAAATTGCTGATGAGGCGGTGCACGTTCCTGCCGGTGCGCCCGTACCCGATGATCCCGTACGTTCGCCCGCGGAGGCGGAACACCGGATTGCCCTGGGTGATGTTCCATTCGCCTTTCCGTATGCGTCCGTCATGGACAGTGATGCGCCGCGCGGCTGCGAGCATGAGCGCAAGCGTGTGTTCGGCGCTGTCGTATTTGCAGTAGTCGGGGACATTGGTGACCGCGATGCCCTTTTTTTTCGCGGCGGCCAGGTCGACATTGTCGTAGCCCACGCCGTAACGCGAGATGACGCGGCAGCGGTCAAGATGCGTAAGGAGCGCGGTATCGATGGGTGCGAGATTGACAAGGAGCGCGTCCATATCCTTCGCCGCGTGCGCGAGGTCGTCGCCGTTCTCGTTGATGACAAGCTCAATGCCGGCGGGCGCGAGTATATCGCGTTCTATCTCGTAATGGCGGAAGCGCACATCGGTTACCAGCGCCTTGAATTTCACGGACAAGCCTCGGGCATCATATTATGTTACCTTACTATACAACGTGCACGGGAAAAAGGCAAACGCCCGTGTACGCCCGATCCCGCCGCGGGGCGTTGAATTTTGTCCTGAATGCCGTACAATCCGTTCACCCCATGCGTCTTCGTGAGCGGCGGCATGGCACGGGAGAGGAGAAGGCAATGCATCATGTTCGACGTGCACTCATCGGCGCCGTTTCGATACTGAGCGCGGCCGCGCTTTCCGCATTGTCGCTTGCCGAGATACCCGCCATCATTTCGAACAATTCGCTCGATCTGAGGAAGAAGCGCATCGCCATGCACATACAGGGCGTGGATGTGGGGAGCCAGTGGATGCGGTTCCTCCCCGATATCACGGCGAGCGGGAGCTATGACCTTGCTGCGAGCCCGGTGACGAACGCGCAGAGCGTATCGGCAGGGCTCTCATCAACGCTCAGCATCGGCAAGGACCTCTTCGTCGGCCAGGCCGTCGATCGGCTCCTCTATGAGAATGCGCGTATCGCGTATGAGCAGTTCAATGAAACAACGCTGTATGAGACCATCGCTGTCTATATCGATGTGCTCAAGGATAAATTGTCAGTAGAGATAGCGTTGTCCAACGAGCAGATCTCGCGGACGCAGTATGAATTCGTCAAGTCGAAGAAGCAGTCCGGCAATGCGAGCGAGCTCGATCTCATCAACGCGCTCGCCGAATACGACAACGATGTCTATACGACGCAGCTCGCCCGCATAACGCTCGAGTCGACCATTGCGCGCCTGAAGCAGCAGCTGCTGCTCGATGATATCGAATCGGTAGCCGATGTCGAGCTCCCGCTCCCGTTCGAACCGATAGCCCTCGGACCGGGGACGATACCCGCCAACGCGCGCGGGCTTTCAGCGATGCGTGCCGCGAGCAATGCGCTCGCCGTTCAGGAGATAACATTGACATCGTCGGTGCTCGATCGTTTCGTGCCGACGGTGACCGCCGCCGCGAGCGCCGACTGGAAGAAGCATACGTACTACGCCGGCGCGTGGACGAGGAACAGGAACATCGATGTTACGCTGTCGCTCGCCTTCTCGCTGCCGCTATGGGACCGCAATGTATATCTCAACAAAATGACGAAAAGCATGTATGCCGTTGAACAGGCGAAAGCGGATATCGAGCTTGCACGGCGCACCGCGCTCAAGGATATTACCGAGAATATCAAGCTCCACAACAACCGCATCGAGCTCATCCCGATCTCCCAGAAGCGTCTGAAGAGCGCGGAGCTCAACTATAAGATGATGTCGGAAAGCTATCGCCTCGGGGTGCGTTCGCTCATCGATTTCTATGTAGCGGAGAAGCGTTTCCGTGAGGCAAAGCGGGATTTCTCATTCCTGCAGTACGACATCCTGCTCCTTAAGGCGAAGATAGGGCTTCTGCTCGACGACACCTATCGCTATCTGCCGCGGAAGTGACGTGATATTGCATTTTTACCATCTACCGCTATACTCGGTTCATACTGAGCAGCGACGCCGATAAGGACATGTTCCATGAATCGTTTCTTCTGTACTCTCCTTTGTTTCTCGACCGCCTTCGGCGCCGGTGAGACCCGTGTTGCCGTCATCGATCTCCTTTCGGGGAACAATACGACGCCGGTGGAGGTAAAGGCCATCTCGGACGCGATACGGAGCAGGGTGGTATCGTCCCCGCTGCGTCTCATCGATCGCGCGCGTGTCGATGCGCTCATGAACAGTTCCCGTGAACGATGTGCCGAAAGCGAGTGCGCGGTACGTATCGGCAAGCTCGTGTCTGCGGATAAAGTGATATACGGCGTCGTTTCCCGTATCGGGCATATCTACACCATCGATACGGAATACGCCGATGTGCAGACGGGAACGGTCGAACGAAAGAGCAGGCAGATAGCGCCGTCATTCGACCGCATCGATGAGGCCGCCGCCGCCGCCGTCAATGAATTCGTCGGTGTAAAGGGCCGGCCCGCGGTCGAGAACCCCGTTCTCGGTGATACGAGGGTAGCGTCGACCGAGGTGCATCTCGCGCTCGCCCCCTTCGGCGGTTTCAAATATTCGGTCGCATCATTATCCGATGAATTCCGCGGAACGCTCGCGACCACCGGGCTTATGCTCAATGTCGATACCACGTTCTTCGGCATGAACGGCTTTCGGGTAATGTTCGGCTATGAGCTTTCCATCGCGCCGCGTCCGTTCGGCGGCATTGACCGGGTGTTCCTGCTCAGCATGCTCGACCTCGGCGCCTTCTTCCTCACGCGGCTTTCCCCCGAGCTGTACGCAGGCATCGGTTTCGGCTATAAATTCGAATCGGCGCTGCAGCGCAAGGTGTATCTGTCGGTTCCCGGCGTGTTCGCCGACGACGACCGCGCTCGCCGGGGTGAGATATTCTCAAGGGCGATACTCGGTTATACACTGTGGCTGTCCGACACGTTCGGCGTTGCCGCTGAAGGATATGCAGGCTATTCATTCTTCGAAGATAACGCCGGTGCGTCGCACTATATCGATGCGGGCATATCGATACGCACCGTGTTCCGCATCTACAAATCGCTGAAATAGGCGGCGTACGGATGAAGCCCCATGACGAGGACTGCATATTCTGCAGGATAGCGAGCGGCGCTATCCCTTCCAGGAAGGTCGCCGAGAACGATCATGCAATAGCGTTCCATGACATCGCGCCCAAGGCCCCAGTGCACATCCTCGTTCTTCCGAAGCGGCATGTACCGGATATACTCGGCCTTGACAGTGCGCTCATGGGCGAATGTCTCTCGATGATACAGACGATAGCACGCGATATGTCCCTCGATAAAAAAGGCTTCCGCGTCATCACCAATTGCGGTGCCGAAGCGGGACAGACGGTCATGCATGTGCATTTCCACATCATCGCGGGCAGAATGCTCGGTTTCGAGTAATGTCATTTTCTGATGAAATTCATCGACAGTCATGCGCATCTCACCTACTCAGATACTGATCGTACCGCTATTGCCGCCGCCCTTGGGCGCATACCCGTTTCGGACGAGCGCCTCATTATCGATGCCGGTGTGCGCCCGGACGATCTCGATGCGCGTATCGGACTTCTCGCGGACTTCCCGGATGTCCGCATCGCGGCGGGGCTGCATCCCCACGACGCGAAGGATTTCACCGAGGACGATGTCGCCGCATTCGAAAAGAAGATAATGTCGCTCAATACGGCGGAAAAGCGCATCTGTGCCGTCGGCGAGACAGGGCTCGACTACTACCGCAACAATTCCCCTGCGGACCGACAGCGTGCGGTGTTCTCCCGAATGCTTACCCTCGCGAAGTCCGTTTCGCTCCCGGTGCTCATACACTCGCGCGACGCCGCGGACGATACCATCGATATCGTTCGTGCATCGGGCGTAACGCGCGGCGTGTTCCACTGTTTTTCAGGCGGAAGAGAGTTCGCCCGCAAAGCGCTCGATCTCGGATATCTGATATCCTTCGCGGGAAACATCACCTACAAGAACGCTGATGCCATCCGCGAAGCGTCGGCCTTCGTCCCCGCCGATCGATTCACTATTGAGACCGATTGCCCATTTCTCGCCCCGGTGCCGATGCGCGGGACGTCCAATGAACCTTCATTCGCGGTGCACACCGCTGCATGCATAGCCGTTATTCGCGGAACAACGACGGAAGATGTCATGGATATCGCGTACAGGAACACGCTTGCATTGATCGCATGATCAGCGGCAGAATGATGGACAACGGATGAACGTTGATGACGTTGGCGTTCCGTGAGTGGCTTTCCTTTGTCGGGAAAGAGCACGGGGGTCTTGACCCCGTGGTCATCTATTGATAAATCAAACACGGGGTTAAAACCCCGTGCACTATTAACTGGCGGGATAGTGCACCCGCAAATGAAAGTCGCGCACTGGCGTTCCCATCGACTTGCGCTGAACGTTCGATATTGTATACTGCCATCACTCTAAGCAAGGAATGCAGTCATGACCATAAGCATATTTGAAGCGATAATGATAACCGCGTTCGGCATAAGCTGGCCGATATCGATAATAAAAACGATACGCTCGTCATCAGTTGCCGGGAAAAGCATATTGTTCCTCATCATCATATTCCTCGGCTATTGCGCGGGCATCGTACATAAGGTGCTCTACGCCCGCGATTTCGTGATAATCCTTTACATCATCAACGGGCTGCTCGTGCTTACCGATCTCGCCATCGTGCTCTATAAGATGGAGAACTCGCCGCTGCGGAAACTATTCCCGCGGGGCTGATATGGACCGGACGGGTCACATCACCATCGGCATCGCCGGCATCGAATGCTGTATCTTCGGGTCGCTTGCACGCGCTCGCGCGCCGCTTGTGTTCGTCGTGCACGGTGCGGGCGGGAACATCGAAAGCAATATCGATAGAGCGCGCGATCTTGCCGCTCACGGATGCACGGCGGTGACGATAGAACAGCGCAATCACGGGCGCCGTCTTGTCGACCGCCGGGCGCTGCTCCGCTGGCACGGTCGGAGCACACGCGATTTCCTCGCGATGACGAACATCATGTATGAGATAATAGTCGGGACGGCGTCGGACATCTCGCTTCTCATCGGCATGCTCCCGGCGCGGATCGGTATTGCCCCGTCGGGCATCGGCGTTACCGGGTTCTCCCTCGGCGGCCATGTAACGCTCATGGCTGCCGCCATGGATACGCGCATTGACTGTGCGGTCCCGTTCATCGGCAGCGGCGATTATCATACGCTCATGCGGTTACGGACGGCGCAGTACGGGCATGATGTAAAAGCATTCGACCGCTATTATGAAAAACGGCTTCAACCGCTCGTGAAGCGCTATGATCCCATCGAGCATGTATCGGCCTTCGTCGACAGGCCGCTCGCGATGATCAACGGCGGTGCCGACGATGTCGTGCAGCTTCCCTGTAATGAGAATTTTCATGCGCGGGTGCGCCCGCTCTATACTGACAAAGCCAAGCTCCGCCTGAGCGTTCATGAGAACGTAAAACACGAGGTTACGAAAAAAATGTGGGCCGAGGGCAGGACATTCCTGCTCAGCCGTCTGTCCGCGGAACGTGCGTAGCGCTATTTTTTCTCGGGGTCAGTGCCCTTCGCGATAGAGCTTCTCATCTCAGTATCGGCGACGACGTTCTTCATCTGGAAATAATCCATGACGCCGAGCGTACCCTTGCGGAACGCTTCCGCCATGGCGAGCGGCACCTGCGATTCGGCCTCCACGACCTTCGCATGCATCTCTTCCACGCGCGCCTTCATTTCCTGCTCGAGCGCTACCGCCATCACACGGCGTTCTTCAGCTTTCGCCTGCGCTATCTTCTTGTCCGCTTCCGCCTGATCGGTCTGGAGCATGGCGCCGATGTTCGCGCCGACATCCACATCCGCGATATCGATGGAAAGTATCTCGAAAGCGGTGCCGGAATCGAGCCCCTTCGCAAGCACGGTGCGGGATATGCGGTCGGGCATCTCAAGGACTTCCTTATGCGTTTCCGATCCGCCGATGGTGGCAACGATGCCCTCGCCCACACGCGCGATGATGGTCTGTTCGCCAGCGCCGCCGACGAGGCGGTTGATATGCGTGCGCACGGTAACGCGCGCGGTCGCTTTCACCTGAATGCCGTTCTTGGCCACACCGGCGATGGACGGGGTAGCGATGACCTTGGGCGTGACCGATGTCTTTATCGCGTCGACGAGATCGCGCCCGGCGAGGTCGATGGCCGCCGCTTTGTCGAACGTGAGCCCGAGACCGGCCTTGTCCGCTGCGATCATGCCGTTGGCGACAGCGGTCACATTCCCGCCCGCGAGATAATGCGCCTCGAGCTTATCGGTCATGATGTCAATACCGGCCTTCGAAAGTTTGATCTTGTTCTCAACGATGAGCGAGGGGGGTATCTTTCTCAACCGCATCGTGAAGAGCTGCATGATGGGGATATGCACGCCGCTGAATATCGCGTTTATCCACAGCCCGATGGGAAAGAACGAAAGGAATATCGCGATGGCGATGAAGAACAGGATGAGCAGTATCACGAGCGGAACGATGCCGATGCCGGTTATCAATGCGATGATCTGTTCCATGGAACTCTCCTTGAGGAATTGGTCTTACTTGGGCGATACAGGGATTGAACCTATGGCCTCTTGCGTGTGAAGCAAGCGCTCTCCCATTGAGCTAATCGCCCGGACAGTGAAACAGCCCGTTGACTATACCATATCACTCTGTTTTTTTCAATCGCAAGTTTTCCTGCCGAAGAGCGGAATAGTTCCGAGAGTCAGCGTGTTATCCCGAGGCGTTCACATTGCTCCCGTGCCGCATCGCCTCTCAGATCGAGCGATCGTATGAAGTCCGCAAGCGCTCTTTGCATGGCCGCCAGACGTTGCGGCTCTTTTTCAGCGAGATCCACGGTTTCGCTCATATCGGTGGTTTTGTCGGAAAGCCATGTCGGCGTATCCCATGACCGTTCGTTCAATACGGGGCGTTTGCCGTCCTTGAATTCACCGAGATCGCAATGAAGGAATTTCGCGAGCGAATACCCGTACCAGTTGAGCGGCTTGTTCCCCGCGACAGGGCTTTGATGCAGTATCCATTGCCCGTCGGTGATCGACACGCTTTTACCGAACTGCCCCATCACGGCATACGGACGTGTCTTCGCTGCCGCGTCATCGAAGAGCGGCATGAGGTTCACACCGTGTATGTGCTTCGGGATATTTTTCCCGGCGGCGGCAAGCACGGTGGGGAAGATATCGACGAGCTGTACGAGCTGGCTCTGCCGTCCGCGTGCGGTTGGATGCGCACAGATGAACGGTATATGACCCACGGCATCGAACTCATGCGTCTGCAATTTCCCCGTCCGGCCGTGATCGCCGTTGAACGTCCCGTGATCGGTGGTGAGCATGACCATCGTATTCTTCCAAAGGTCGAGCCTGTCCATGGCATTCATGAAGTGTCCGAGCCAACGGTCCACTTCGACGACCTTCGCCGCATAGCGCGCGCGTACGCTCGTGAACTGCTCCGGCGTGAGCTTTCCCTTCCAGAGATCGTACGGCCACACGCTCTGCCATCCCGGCACCGAATAACCGTTCGGGTCGAACAGCTTCACGTATTCTTCCGGGGGGTCGAGCGGCTCATGCGGATTGAAACAGTCGACGTGCAGATAGAAATCCTTATGCGAATGATTGTGTTCTATCCAGCCCGCCGCTGCCTTGAACGTTCGCGCCGTGAATGTCTCATCCGAATTCGTCTGCGTGAAATGGCGGTTGCGCCAATGGCGTTCTATTTTGTACAGGCGGTCGGCTTCGGGTATGAAAAAGTCGACGGGGTCGGTGCGGTAATTATCCGCCTCGCACCCGCGTATGAATTCAAAACCCGTATACCCCATGTGATAATTCCCGGCGCCCTGCTCCCACAGATGGAAATGATCGGTGATAAGTTCGCTGACAGTATGCCCGTGCTTTTTCATGACCTCCATCGACTGATTGGGCGGTCCGGACACAAGGCGCGGGAGATCGATGTCATCCTCCTCGAGCGGCCCCCAGCCGCGCTCAAGGAATTCATATCTGCCGGTATAGATGTCGCGACGCGCCGGCATGCATGGCGTGCTCCCGCAGAAACAATTATCGAAGGTAACGCCGCGTGCTGCGAGCGCATCCATATGAGGCGTCGGCACCGTCCATGCGGGCGCCTCGGGGCTGTACACTTCGTTGAGCGGTCTGCCGTGATGGTACGGCCCGCAATGATCGCGCCGAAGCGTGTCGCAGAGAATGACGATGATGTTCATGGGCGGGCACCTCGACGATTAAGATAATACGATACCGGCGAAATGTACAGTGCACCGATTGACCGGCATGGAGCGGATTGACCGCAGGGGGAACGTATGCGTTCAGGCGAGCGGCTTTTCTTTGCAGGTATGGCGCATGGGGTCTTGACCCCGTGTACAGCATGTGTGATAAAACAAACGCGGGGTAAAACCCCGTGCTTTTTCATATGGCGGCATAGAGTGCCTGCAATTGAAAGTCACTCGCCGCGTTCGACCGTGATGGACAAAATGGACCTCGGCGGATATACTCGCAGCATGCACAATCTCATCCAGATAGGTACGGCGCGCTTCCCGCGGCGTATCAACCAGAAGCATACGCATGACACCTGGGAGATAGTGTATTATCTGTCGGGGAGGGGAGTGTCGAGAACGGCGCGTGAGAGCATCCCTTTCTCTCCCGGAACGCTTATCGCATATCCCCCCCATACTGAGCACGATGAGTTGTCGCGCGGCGCGTATGCGAGCTACTGGATGCGCTTTCACCGTTTCACCCATGATTGCGTCAGTACGGTGTCCGATGACGCGCACGGCACGTATCGTTCGCTCCTCGGCATCATCTGCCGTGAATATCTCAGGAGGGGCGGCCGCTGGCGCATGGTCTGCGACACGGCGCTCGATGTGCTCCTTGCCGTCCTCGGTGAACGCGTTTCCGTGCCGAAACGTCCGCCGCATGTGCAGGCGATGGAATACGCGATAGTCGACAGCATCCATGACGGCGATTTCTCCGCGCGGCGCGCATTCGCATCCATCGGCATGTCGCAGCATTATCTCATCCGCAGCTTCAAGCGCGCGTTCGGCGTATCCCCCGTGCAGTACCGCATTGACATACAGATGCGCGATGCCGAGCGCCTCCTGACGGTGACCGATCTTTCCGTGCGAGAGATCGCAAAGCAGCTCGGCTTTCGCGATGCGTACTATTTCTCACGGCTGTTCAAACGCAAGTGCGGCGTATCGCCGATGGCCTGCCGCCGCCCGTCAGCGGGCAAGGGAAACGCGAACAGATATGGCGCACCGGCGTAGCGACCTTGACAAAACACGCCGGCTCTGGTACCATCGTCCTGTTATGTTAACCTTTCCGGGGGAACGGGTACCGCTATGAAGAACGAAGTAAAGGTCGGTATTTTCGTTATTGCCGCCGCGGTCATTCTCATCGCAGGCATCATCATCGTCGGGCAGGTGAGGCTCTTCAAGCGCGGCTACACGGTAGCGATCGATTTCAGTTTCCTCGGCGATCTGCGCGCCGGCGCGAAAGTGCAGTATCGCGGCGGGTTCGCCATCGGCTACGTGGACAAGGTGGAGATAACTACGAACGATATGGTGCGCGTCACCACTATCATCGAGGACACGAAGATACCGCTGTACCAGAACTGCAAGTTCGCCATCTACACCGTCGGCATGGGGCTCGGTGAAAAATATATCCTCGTCATCCCGCCCGTCGGCGTACCGGGGGATAAGCTCAAGCATGGCGACGTCGTCCGCGGGAACGATCCCCTCTCGCTCGAAGGCGCCATCAGCTCGTTAAGCGATATCACCAAGGAATTCTCCAAAGAGGAATTCGTGGGCTTTCTCAAAGGCACACTCTCGATGTTCGTCGACTTAAGCGAGATAATCCACGAGAGCAAAAAGAGCGTCATCGTGATGTCCAAGGAATTATCGCTCTTCAGCGCGGACATCCGCATCATGGGGGACGTGGTCGTCTCGAACAAGGACTCCATCAATGAGGCGATAGCGCGGAGCACCGGGGCCATACGGAATATGGATATTGCGCTCAGCAATGCGACGTCCATGGTCATATCGATCAATCGCATTGCCAAGCAGCTCGATGACGGCAAGACCGGCATCGGGCGGCTCCTTAAGGACGACAAGATATACGAGGACCTGAAGATATCGTCGAAGAACCTTCGTGAGTTCACCGAACGCATCAAGGATAATCCCAATCTGCTCCTTTTCCCGTCCGACGACCGGCGCAATCGCTGACAGCCCGGCGGAATTGCAATCGTATCCGGCGGATGATATAATCCCGCCTGCCCGGGAGAGTTAGCCTAATTGGTAAGGTAGCGGTCTTGAAAACCGCCGCGAGCAATCGCTTGGGGGTTCGAGTCCCTCACTCTCCGATGCTATGAGAGAAGTCGCCGTACCGCCGCGCCGTCGTTCGGATCGACCGCACTGTCGATAAGCAGCCATTCTTCCGTGTGCTCATACGTGACGTTGGGCTCGAGCATATACTCCGGCGAAAGTGTTTCAAGCTCGATGAATTTATCGCAGGTATAGCATTCGATGGCGCAATTATCGTCCGGATACACCGCACCGTGCTGGCGTGTGAATGACTTCATGAACGTAGCCTGAGGCGTCGATATGCCGATGAAGCCTTCATGCCCCGCGGTGCCGATCTTTCCCTCTTCGCCGGTAGGCTTCACGAGGAAGAGGTCATCGCCTTCGACATATTGCGGACTTCTAAGCGTCGATGAGTGAACACCGCCCCATTTTTTCCAGTAGATGATCTTTTTTGTCTCCCATTCCTTCGAGCGCGAGCCCCAGGGGATGAACACGGTGCCGGCGGGCTTCACGCAGGTAAGCGCCCAGAGCGCCGCCGGATAGAGAAAAATACCGCGGTTGATGAAGCGATGTGTTATGCGGAAGCGGCCTTCTTCATAGCCGATGATGATGCTTTTTTCAAGGTCGGTCTTTTCATCAAGGAACGTCACTGCGCATTCGCCGTTCTCGACGCGTACCGTGCAGGGGAAATTATCCGGGCTGTAGGAATCGTTCGCCTCCGGGCTCGTCCAGAGCCGGTGCCCGCCGTATATCTTCCAGTCGCCGAGTCCCAGTTCGCGCTTCGTATCGATGTAGAGCAGGTTCCCGCTTTTCCCGACGCTCGCATGGAGTATGCGCGGACCGAACGCGGCAGTTATGACGAGACGCTTCCCGTCGGCGATGCATTCGTAGCAGTTGTCTATCCCTTCGTAGGGAATTTTTTTTATTTCCATATGGCTCTCCCGTTCGTACGTTTCACGCTGTCAATGTCAGCCCTGGGTTATCTCGGTCCCGATACCGCTGTCGGTGAACACCTCGAGGATAAGCGCATGCGGCACGGTACCGTTGATGATATGCACTTTCCCCACGCCGCGGTTCAATGCACGCACGCAGGCGTCCACCTTCGGTATCATACCGGATTCGATGATGCCCTCGCGTTTCAACGTCTCTATCCCGGATGCGCTTACGACGGGTATGAGCGTCGAGGGGTCTTTTTTATTGCGGAGTATGCCGTCGACATCGGTGAGATAGATTATCTTTTCCGCTTTCAATTCCTCGGCGATGCGTGCCGCCGCTACGTCGGCATTGATATTGAGCGAATCGCCCTGATCGTCCGTGCCGACCGGCGATACGACGGGGATATACGAATTCTCCTCGAGAATGCGCAGAAGCTCGGGGTTCACCTGCTCTATATCACCGACGAAGCCGTAATCGGTGCCGCTCGTGTCGGATTTTTTCGTCGCCATGATAAGCCCGCCGTCCTTGCCGGAAATGCCGCAGGCCTTGCCGCCGAGAAGGGCTATGTCCGCAACAATGTCCTTGTTGATGAGGCCGGCGAGCACCATCTGCGTTATCATCATCGTTTCGCTGTCGGTCACGCGCAGGCCGTTCACGAATTTGCTTTCGATGCCCAATCGCTTTGAAAGCTCGGTGATATGCTTTCCCCCGCCGTGGACCACGACAGGATTGATGCCGACAAGCCGCATGAGGACGATATCCTCGAGCACGTGACTTCTGAGCGCGTCCTCGACCATGGCCGAGCCGCCGTATTTTATGACGATGGTCTTGCCGTTGAACAGGCGTATGTACGGGAGCGCCTCGACGAGCGTCTTCGCCTTTTCTATGTACCGTTCCATGCGCGCTACTTCGTGGTGACGACGATGAGATGGTACTTCATCTCATTGTCCGGGTTCTTCACCCATTTGATCGTCTTGTTCGCCACATCGCCTTCGCGGCCGAATGATACGCTTTTGCCGTTTATCCGTACGAGGAGCGAGCCTGCATTCCCGATGGTAAGCTGTATGGAATCCGTGCCGGTAAGATCGAGCGTGCGTCCCGACGGCAGCGACCGCACCTGCGGTTTCTCCGCATCAACGAAGTACCGTACATAGACGAAATTCTTCGCCACGAGGTTTATCTTGAGCGGTTCCTTGTCGACGTTCTCCATGAGATACATCGTATCGCCGACGGTCTTGTACTCCGGTCGATCGACGGGCTGTGTGACGGCGTTCGTCGCGAAGGTGTTCGTCGTTTCGACCATCGCCTCTTCGACCTTTTCCACTTCTATCATGGCGACATCCTCGATGACATCAACGAGGTTCATGCGGAAATCCGGGAAGCTGTTCCGATTGAGGTCCGCCATGATGGGATTGCCTTTTGCGAGCACCACCTCTTTTTCATTGAGGAGCGTTTTTACCGTATTGCCGACGGCGAGCACTTTAATGGTCGCTGAAACACCGAGTGGCCGGAAGAACACGGTATCGCCCGAACGGACCTGCACCGATGCACGGTCCTCGACGATGTTCTTTTCATGGCCGGACCCGCCGTCGGAGAACGTCGCCCCCGGCATGCGTACCGAGCCCGACATCTTGACGATGACCGCCGTGATGCCGATAAGGAGCACGGCACCGAGCACCGTGATGGCCCAGGGGAGATATTTGCGTTTGTCGTCGGATCCGCCCTTGAGGAGTTCCTCGTACGGCGCCGGCGCTTCGGACATCTTCGTGCGGGTGAAGAGCTCGACCATCTTGTCCGCATCGAGCCCGAGGCGTATGGAAACGTTCCTGATGAACCCTTTGACGTAGATATCGCCCGGAATGTCGCCGTAACTTTCCTTCTCGAGCGCCTCAAGATATTTCTTGCTTATGCGCGTCTGCTTGTGCAGGTCCTCGATGGTCCATTTCTTCTGCTCGCGCGCACGCGTGAGTATCGTACCCAGTGATTCCACGTTATTTCTCCTCGTCCTTGTCTTTATCCTCTTTCTTCTTCTTCGGCGCGACCAGATTGTTGCGCACCACCTGCACATTGTCCGGTATGAGAAAGTCGAACGTCGCGTCGTTGATGTCGACATTGCGCTCGATATCGCTGAACACGTACTCGACCGCCTTGCGCGTCGTCGATACGCCCAGTGAGCGCAGTATCATGCCGCTCTTATCGATCCATACATGGATGCTCGTGAAGCCCGCCTTGTCCGTCGTCTTTAAATGCGGTTTGGGCGTCAGGAACATATGATAGGCCTGCCGGGCGTCCTGCTCAAGATATTCGTCGACAGCATCGGTCTTCTTTTCGCTGCCGGTAAGATCGGTTGCGCGGAACGCGCGAAGTTCTTCCATTTCCCGCTTGCCGAAGAAATTGAAATAATAATCCTCTTTCAGGCGAAGAACGCCCTTGCCGGTGTACAGGCCCGCGACCTCGGTCTTGACATCCTGTTCGCTCACCACGTGTATACGCGGGAGATATATCCACAGCTTCGTACCATTGCACACGACAGCCTGGTTCTTCCCGTTATCGCCGGTGACCACCGACTTGGGGCTTTTATATTCGAGCATGAATTTATTGGGGCGTTTATAGCATACTTCACCCTTGGTCACGGTCGTGCCGTTGCGCTCGATGAAACGGCCGCGGAACGAGGAAAGGTGCTGCTGGTTCGCAACGAGCAAATTCACGACCTCGCTGCTTTCCGCTATCTTCGGCTGCGGGAACAAGAGCGCCGACAGCACGGCGGACAGAATGATGTATCGTAGTGCGTGCACGCGTAGTGCTCCTTGGGCGGGACGGACATCCCGGACGGCAGTGATTATATCACGGGGGGGTAATATTTCAACGCGAAGAATACGCTTCTGCGCTTGACGCCCCCTGCGCCCGGAATATACTGTTCTTCGGAGGAAGCCATGGCAGACATCAATCAGGCGCTTCGCAATATCGATATCCGCTCGCTTTTAAGACAGCGTTCCGTGTGGATGACGATACTGGCGAATGTCGCCGTTGCCGCCGGTGCGCTCGTGCTCCGCATGGACACGCTTTCGGTGATATGGGCGTTCTGGGCGGAAAGTGTGGCCATCGGCCTTCTGAATGTCATACGCATGCTGTCCCTTAAGGAATACGATACGAGCGGCGTTGGCGGTACGGGAATGAAACCGCCGGCATCCGATGGGCTTAAGATATTCATGGCCATCTTCTTCCTCTTCCATTACGGATTCTTCCACGTGGTATACGCAGTGTTCCTTTCGCAGGCACTTCCTGAGATCTTCGGCGGCGGAACGGTGAACGTTTACTTCATCGCGGCGGGCGCACTTGTTCTTTTTATCAGCAATCTCATCACCTTCGCGGGGGATTCGGTTCGCAGAAAACGGGAGAACGCCCCTCCGCCGAACATCGCCGGCATGATGATGACGCCCTATGCGCGCATCATCCCGGTGCATCTTACGATAATCCTCGGCGCATTCATCGGCATCATCGTCGGGTTATTCTCGAAAGCCGCCGCTTCGATACTGCTGCTTGTGCTCTTCACCGCGCTTAAGGTGGGCGTTGAAGTATTCGTCAGGGCGCTGTTGGACTCGATGAAAAAAGACCCGAAGACCGCACCCGAAAAGGAAGCATGACCTCGCTGCGAATGGACAGATCACTGCGATGAACCTCTGCTTTCTCACTTCACTGCCATCAACGGCGTCGCTGCCATCGCTTATCGATCTCATTCGCGGTGTGATCGATGAAGCGGACGCGAATGCGGCCACGGTCACCCTGATCGACACAGCGGTCGATGATTTCATTCGGGAACGGACATACCGCGCGTTCGACGGCGTTATTATCGTCATGCACTGGCATGCCATGGAACGCACGGTGTTCCGTCGGCTTGCTGCGCGCATTCCCCTCGTGAGCACGCTCATAGACAGCCGCGATCCGAACGGCCTGTATGTCGGCGCTGCGGAAGAGGATGCCGTGTCGCTCATCGTACGGCATCTGTGCGATGAGGGCTATACCCGCATCGGGCTGTTCACGCTCGGCATGATGGAACCGGTGCTCGCGCGTTATCGCGGATTTCGCAGAGCACTCGATGCGAACAAGCTTCCCTTTGAAGAGCGCTGGGTGTTCAGCGATGTCCCTCTCTATGAACATTATCATCCGTTAAGCGGGACATTCCATCGTCTGCCTGCCGTGCACCCGGGGTGGCGTCACAAGGACCGCGAACGATTGTTCCAGGCAGTCATCGCCGCGAAATCGCCTCCCGAGGCCATTGTGTTCACGAACGACCCTGTCGCCTATCATTTCTGGGAATTCGCTTCCGGCGAACGGGTGCGCATCCCGCGCGATATCGCCATTGCAGGGACCGACGGCGTACGCTCCTATCGCCATGACCGTGAGCGCAACTCGCTTACCACCGTGAAACAGAACCGCTACGGCATCGGCCGTACCGCGGTGAGAAAGCTTATTGAAACCATAGCGGGAAAGAACGGCGAACGGAAGATACTGCTCCCGCCGCGGCTTGTCATCGGTGCATCCACAAGCCGTGCCAGCGGATCGAGCATCATCTCCGAGCGCGAGCGCATCGCGAATTTCATACACAGCGAGTATGCGAACCGCGATGCCCTCGCATCGATAGCCGAAAGATTCGGCATGAAAAGGAAATACTTCTCAAAACGATTTCGCACCCTGTTCGGCGCGAGCATTACGGCATATCTCACCGATCTGCGATTGAGAAAGGCGGCTTTCCTCCTTGAGCATTCGTCCGACGCCGTCAGTGCTGTTCTTGCTGGTATCGGGTATTTTCAGCATCAGCGTTTCTATGCTCATTTCAAGCGCCGTTTCGGCTGCACACCGGAGGCGTTCCGGGAACATGCGCGAAATCGTACCATGCCGAAGGGGTGAAATCGTACCATTACCGGCATCGCTCTCCGGGTATACTGACGCTGATTGCCATTTCCCGTCGCACCGGTATACTGTGACGGTGATCGCGGAGGTACCATGAAGCGTATCCTGTTCCTTGCTCTCCTACTCACATCATCTGTGTTCACCGCACCGGTGCTCGTTTCTATCAACGGTGAAGACCATGTGCAGGTACCGTATATGCGATGGCTCGCCGGACGGTTCACGAACCGATTCGATTTCACCCTGCTCCCGCGGAACTTGCCCATTCCCGCCGATACACCGCTCGTCATCTATTCCCGTCAATTCAATGCGCCGGTGATACGCATCGAGGGTGTGCGCCTGTCAAAAAGGCGGGTCATCGGCGGGGAATTCACCGCAATTTATTTTTTCCGGCTGCTCTCATCGGATGCCGTGCCCTGGGATCAGCGTATGGCGGTGCATTACCGGCAGGGACAGAATATACTCATCAATAACGACCATAATTTCAGACAGCCGATGACATCATGGAAACCGGGGGAACTCATCGAGGATGGTCCCTATCGGCTCACATTCCCGCGGGATGCGAAACCGGGCGAGGTGTCGCTCAACATCATACTGAACCGCGTCGTCATATCGTCCGACAGTGAAGCGAAGAAAGTGCAGGGAAAAACCTATTCATCGGTCTCATACCAGCTTGCGTCATTCCCTCTCGGGGCATCCGATACCGGCGACGAGATATACACGGTACAACGCCCGGAGCGCCAGCATACGCCGTATATGTCCATCGCGGAGAATGTGAGGCGATATGCGGAGAGCGGCGGTGCTATCCTCGTGTACGGATTCGGTGCTGCCGGGCTTGAGGAAATGCTTCCCTGCGCGATGACATCAAAGGATGAACCGGCGGCACTTATTGAGAAGCCCAATGCGCTTGATCTGAACACCGAAATACCCCAGGCGCACTGTGCGGTGAAAGCACTCGACGGCGCAAAGACCGTGCTGCGATTCGCCGACGGCGTTCCCGCGCTTGCCGTTAAAAAACTCGGCAGGGGCAGTGTGTACTATTGGAGCGCCGGGTTCGGTCGTGATTATCGCATGCCGCCGATAACGCCGTACCACGATGATGCCTTCGTGCGTATTCTCCATTACGCCATGAAGAAGGACCTTGCCGCTGTTACTGCAGCCGAAAGAACACCGGGGAATGAAACCGCATGCCTTTCTGACGGGACAATACGTCCCTGGCAGCAGGGTGTATCGGAGAACAATTTCGGCCGTTTCGGCTGGAAGAACAATGACGGCCTGCTTGTCGGCGAATTCACGGAGAAGGGAAGCCTTGTGTACAAGAAGCGGGAGATAATGTTCTTCACTTCCGCGCTCGACGCTGAATCCGTCGATCTTGCCGGGACATGGGATTTCATCGCGGACACGGCACGCGCGTTCTCTCCGGCATCGCTCCCCGGCGACGGCTGGAAAACGATATCGGTGCCGAGTTTCTGGCAGGCGGAGGGCATGGGCAGACATGATGTCTCCTGGTATCGACTCCGCGTCGATGTCCCCTCGCGGTTCGCGGGCAAAGACCTCGAGCTTGATTTCGGCGCCATCGATGATTTCGATACCGCATATGTGAACGGTGTTGAAGTCGGCACCACCGATAAACGCACCGAATTCTGGTGGAGCGCTCCGCGGTCGTATCCCGTCAGGAAGGATATCGTGAAAGCGGGTGCGGAGAACATCATCCTCGTCCGCGTAGAGAACAATAAAGGCGATGCGGGGATCTGCAAAAGCCCCGTCGAATTACGTATCGCCGGCACCGCCGCGAGAAGCGATTTCACCGTGAGCGCTGTCAACTGGTTTTCGAAGACCATTACCGCCAAGCAGCAGAAGAACACCGTACGCTCCATCCTTTCGCTCGCCGTACCCGGCCTTGTCATGGAGACCGACGCGTCGAAATTCACCATCGCCGGGGTCAAGCAGCGCGGTCTTGTGTTCCTGCGCAGCAACACCGCGGATGTCCGCACCGGCGATGTGATACGATATGCCAAAGCGCAAGGGGCGTTGTCTGCCGGCGTCATCGGCGGCTGGACGTCATCCGACCGATCGAACGCGTATGTCCCCTTCCTTCTTGTGCTCGAGCGCGCACCCGAGTCATTGTCCGCCAACAGAACAGGCATTACCATGGGCTTTCCCGCAGCATCGGGAAGAATGATGCTTCTTTTCCCCTCAGGGGAGAAATGGTATGACGGTGATACGGAAGCGCGCTGGACGCAAGGCGATGTGAAGGAGATAGAAGAGTTCATGCGCTTCTGGTGGCCGCGGGCGCTTTCGCTCCCGGTGCGCTGCACTGAATCGTTCGTCATCGACCGCGCGAAGGGGTGCGCTGTCGTGCGCTCGGTGTTCGATCATACAGCCGTTACAAGCGATTGGAACGTTACCGCCGAATCGTGGTCACCGATACCGCCGCTCGCGGGATTCGAGAAGGGAAAAGGTTTCTCGGAGATACGCAACGATGTCGTCTATTCGGGATGTCAGACCCCTAACGGCCCGCTCTATATCGCATCGGGACGCGAGACCATTCTTGAGTTGCCGCTGCCGCCGAGCGATCACTTCGGCATAGTCCCGCGTGAGGGTTCGGATGCGCTTCAAAAGAGCGCGACGGAGCATTTTCTTCTCCCCATGCGCTGGGGCTGGCGTTACGCAAAAAAAGAGAACGGCGTCTGGCGTGCCTGGGGCGGGCAGGAAGCGACGAACCGCTATCTGCCGCCGGAAGAATGCGATTATATCGATCTGGCGAATATGCGAAAGCAGTTAAGCGGCATACTGTCCCGCTTTATACTCGAGCCCCCCGGTGTGATCGCTGCACATGAGCAGTGCGCGGGCTACCGTCATCTGTGGAATTTTTTCCAGCCGGTGGCCATACAGGAATACCGGACCGAGCCGTTCTCGGGCATATCCTACCCGGTGAATACGATATTCACTACGGGGCAGGATATATACAACGACGTCAACGAATTTTGCGCAAATCAGCAGTACTTTGACAACATCGCCGCCCTGTACGCCGGTGACTGGTCGACTGCCGCGTCGACATGGTCGTTCTCGCAATTTGAGGCGCGTTTTCTCACCGCCATGCACGACTGGGGATATATGGCATCCGGCTGCCGGGAATGGGGCGGCGGATCGTTCATTGACATGCTCGATGCCGAGATGCCCGGCGCCATAGCGCATGCACGTATTGCCGACGCCATTGGCGATACTAGGACGGCTGATTTCTGGAGATACATGTCGGCACGACAGGCGATGCCGATGCGCACGCGGATGCACTTCAGGAAATATGCAAAGAATAACGGCTTTCTTTCGGATTCACTTCCCGATGATGATCAGACGATAACCGGGTTCAAGGAGGGTGGTCCTGATGTGCGTCCGATATCGGCGCGGCGGGGGCCTCCGTGCCTCTATGATACCGCCGGCATCGGCATTCCCCCGGAAACGATGCTCTTTCACAAGACATATACGCTCGCTGCAGCGGAGGCGTTCGAAAAGAACGTTGATATCTATGCGTCGGGGTGGCGCGAGGACGATATCATCGGCGGCCCATGGTCGCGTCTGCATGCGCGTGCATTCCTCGACTATCCGACGGACACCCTCGCTGCCGATCTTGCGACGGTCGACACCGCATTAGCCGCGATGTGGCGCGAAAGCCGTCACGGGAATTATGCCGTTGTCCCCGCCATGCTCGCCGCGCGGGATGAGAATTTCTTCCTTGCCGACTGGAGCGGAATATCCATACAGGAGGCATGGCAGCGGAACGGGACGATCACGCTCCGTTTCGATCGAAAAGGAACGACGGTAAAGCGCCCGGCACTGGTACTGTTTTCCCGCGGTGAGATACGGTCGGTCACGCTCAATGGGGCGAAAGCATCATTCTCGGATACGAACGGCATGGTGCACATCGATATCGGCGCACTGACACAAGGGGCGCACGAATGTGTGGTCATTGCCGCACCCGAGCGTACGCGGCTTCATCCGTATCTGCCGAAATGGGGAAAATAGCGCGGCCGATGCTTACTTGACGACGATGAACTCCACGCGGCGGTTCATCGATCGCCCCTGCTCGGTGCGATTATCGGAAATGGGCATGCTCGTGCCGTAGCCGACTGTTTCCAGGCGGTCCTTATTGATGCCTTTCTCGACAAGATACGCCTTTATCGCTTCGGCGCGGCGTATTGAAAGCGATTGATTGAAGACGGCATCGCCCTGTGAATCGGTGTGGCCTTCGATGCGTATCTTCGCGCCCTTCGCCTTGATGATGGTGCCTATCTTATCAAGCTCGGGGAAAGATACGCTCTGTATTTCGGCGCTCCCTTTGCGGAAATTGATCTTATCCGATATGAACAGTACTTCATTGAAATGGATGGCGTTCATCTTCGAGCGCACCCGGTCCACCTCATCGTCGGACATCTTTTCGGCATCTTCCGGCGCCGCGTCCTCGCTGACCGTTATCCTGTTCTGATACGAGAGGAGCATTTTCTTTTCCTGAAAGCGCGGATTATGCACCTCGGTAATGCCGGAAAGCGCGTACACCGTTGTTGCGTACGATCTTTCAGCGGCATTCGTCATTTCGTTCGTTCCCGCGGTGTTCTTTTCTTTTTTCTCTTCTTTCTTCGGCTGCTCTTCGTTCACCTCGAAACCGAGTTCGGTGCCGCGCACAGCGGCGATAGCCGCCGGTGTAATGACCTGAAGATCATGGCTGTTGAAGAGCTTCTCGAATTTGGCGAAGAACGCGCCCCGTGAAAGTTCAAGGCTCAATCGCTTCACCGTGAGGTCATCGATCTTCACTATACTGTTCTCCGTTATGGTCGCCGCAGTGCCCGCATGGAAGCGGATGTCCATCCGCGAGTCGGATTCCGTCTTCACCTCATAGCCTTTCTTAAGCTCGCGGCCGATCATCGCCAGCTCCCACGCCGAGGACGGGCGTTTCCTCACGAACGCATTGCCGCTCACGAACGTGATGACCGGCTTCGCCTCTACGAGCATCGGCGTCTGGAACATCATTTTCTGTGTAATGACCTGGAAGCTCACGGCACCGACGATGAGCGCTGCGAATACAACAGAGGCGATGACGATGTTCTTTGCCGTAAGGATCCCCGAAAGATCGATCTTCTGTTTTCCTTTGCTTTTCATGTTCTCCCCCTGCATCCGGGAATTTCGACGATAGGGTGCGCCGCACGTAATAACTATATGCGTGAGCGGGTAATTGTCAATAGAACGCCGTTGTGCATGCATGCTGGCTGCTGATATATGCGTGTCATCTTCCTGCAGGCAGATGTCTTTTTTTTCCAATGACAAAAGCATCGCAATGAAGTATACTCCGACGGAGCAGATTAAAAATGTGTATATCGCACTGTCATGCATCGAGATGACGGAGGGATATATACCGGGCGGAAGAATGGAAAAAGCAGTTATTATCATGTGCGTCGCGGCAATATCCGTGCTCGCGGTCGATGCCCCGGGGTTCATCATGGAGCATGGAAAATACAGCGCGGCGTATATGAGCGATTGGGCGAACATGGGTACGGGGAAGGCGATAGCAAAAAAGGATATACGTGCCGTACGATTCTCGGATGTCGACGGCATGAAAGCGAAAGAGCGCTTCGAGGAGATGCCGGCGGTGTATCTCACGAACCGCGCGGTGCGTGTCTCATGGGATGTGCCCGCCGACAAGTACAAGACGACGATGTATTATATCCGCGAGTGCAAGAGTGTCGTTGTCGACAATGTCTATGTTGTCCAGAAGAACGCGAAGAATGCCGGGTCTCATGACGTTTTCATAGAGGACTGCGATGTGGTCGTTGTCAGGAATTCGTATTTCGCCGGCGCATTGAGCCAGGTGCATCTGCGCATTGAGAACTGCGGTTATGTCTTCATCGACGGCGTGGAGATAGCCGGCATCGACTACGAAGGGAACGGCCTCTTCCGGAACGGCATCGGCATCTTCATCGAGGGCGGGCAGATGGATGCATCCGGAAAACTCTATCGCCGCTATTCGACGAATGCACGCGACATACAGTGGCTGACGATACAGAATTGCTATATCCACGATTATACCTTCGGCGACACGTGGGAGAACAAGGACGGCATACAGATACATTCCGCTCCGAACGGCATCCTGTTCAATAACTATATCGAGAACTGGGATATGAAGTATGCGGACGGCGCCATGGACGTGAGCCATCGCCGTACCGATATCTCCGATCGGGTGCTGCGCATCGAACGCACCATCGTGAAGAACTGCACGCTCACGAAAAGCCCCGGCACCGGCACGTCCGATGACGCTATCGTGTGGGTGAACAACATTTTCTTCAACGTGTTCCACGGCGATTATCATCACACGTGGCGGCAGGTGTTCCTGCATAACACCTGGATCTACGATACGCCGACAGCGAACATCCATTACAAGCTCTGGGATTTTACCGGCCCCGCGTATATCATCAATTCGCTTGTCGTCGCATCGAACCCGATATCGATGGTGTTCCAGAATGCTGATCAGGGAACGGAGAAATATCGCTCCTTCCATCCGGAGAACAACGTATATTCGCTTTCACAGAACGCGCCATGGCTTTTCGGTGTGCGTAAGGAGTCGTTCACGTTCGAGGAATGGCGTGCACAGGGCAAGGATGCCGGGAGCACGCTCACGCGGGAAGGCGGCAGCGCGATAACCGTGAACGGCGATGTCTATACGATAGCATCGCAGACACCGTCAACGGTGCCCGATGATCATGTACGTACGAACGACGTCCGATACCGCGCAGCACATGATTTTTTCGGAAAGAAGCGTTCGTCACGCCCGACCGCAGGGGCGATCGAGGCGCGCTAGAATATCACTTCATCCGCTTTGAACACCGGGCCGTCGGAACAGCAGAGCTTATAGCCGTCCTTGGTCGTCACCGCACAGCCGAGGCAGACGCCGTAGCCGCAGCCCATGAGCGCTTCAAGCGAGAAATAGCCGGTGAGCTTATTGACGGCGAGAAAGTCGGCAAGCGCGCGGAGCATGGGCTTGGGCCCGCAGGCATACACGAGCGCGCTCATGAGCGGGAGGGAGAATTTCTTCCTGAGCAGATCGACGACCGTGCCCTTTTCGCCGTAGCTCCCGTCGTCGGTGGCACAGAACACATGCGGGGTTATCTTCCTGAACTGCTCGGCGAAGAGCAGGTGCGAGCGCGTTGAAGCGCCGATGAACACATGCACCTCATGACGCGGTGACAGATGTTTCGCAAGGAGATACATCGGCGGCGTGCCGACACCGCCGGTGACCAGTATCGTGCGCCTGTCCTTTGTCGGCAGGGGAAATGGCGTGCCGAGCGGTGCGACGATGGAAAGCGTATCGCCGACGGAGAGCCTCGCGAGGTTCTCCGTACCCGTGCCGACGATGCGGTACAGTGCACGTATCTCATCGCCGGAAACATCCATGAAGGCGAACGGCCGGCGGAGCACCGTGCCCCCGCCGCATGCTGCGGTGAAGAACATCCCCGGTTTTACCGTTCTCGCGAGTGGCGCATCATTGAATGTGATCACACGGTAATCATCGCCGATCTTCTGTACGCCGGTGATCCGTTCGGTATAGACGCCCCGTGAAGCCATATCAGTCCGTGAGATAGATATCGTTGACGATATGCGTGGTGAACCCCGGCACTTCGCTGCGCGTGCATTGCACCGGGCTTATCGGCAGTTTCACATGCGAGATATGCGGTTCGAACCCGTGGCTTTCGATACGAAGCGTGAGCACCGCCATGACAAGCGCTTCGGTGTACACGCGCCTGGGCTTGAACCGGAACATGTAGCGGCCGCTCGTTTTTTCCGATATCGAATAGGGGTTCGGGAAATTCCCGTTGTAGGGGGCGATGAGGTCCTCGTTCTCGAGCATGCTCACCGTGCCGCGTGAAAGGCGCATGAAGCTTTTCCCGTTGAACACGGTGCCCATGACCTCGGGGTACACACAATAGAGCCCGTCTTCGGGGATTATCGGGAGCGTCTCGCGCGTCGAATACCCGCGCCGTTTCTGTACGACCTCATACCCTTCGTGTATGCAGTGATAGATATCGGCGATGTGCTGTACGTTCTCGTTGTTCTTTATCGAATGGAGCTTGCCGCGCGCGCTTACTACGTACTGCGGAAGCAGTTTGTTGAGCGTGTATACGATGATATCGTATTTAACGCTTGAATCTACGGAGACACCGGCATCCTTGAGGTACTCATCCGTGCATTTTTCGACGATATCTTCGAGGAGATTGACGATATAACGCATAGGGGAACGTCTCGCTTTCTTCGGCGTATTCTCTGTGGTACACGACCTGGGCGGATATCACTATTATACAGTGTTGTTCCATGAAATCAAGGATTGAGCGAGCATATATGCATCTGTTCTAGGGGCGCTGGATTGACATTTCGGCTGTTCCATATAGAATGACGCCCCTATTATCCATTCCAAAGGAGATACCATGAAGATCTATTACGACAATGATGCCAACCTTGACATACTCAAAGGTAAGACCATTGCGATAATCGGCTACGGCTCACAGGGTCATGCGCAGGCGCAGAACCTCCGCGATTCCGGCCTCACCGTCATCATCGCCGAGGTCGCCGGCACGCCCAACTTCGAGCGGGCCAAAAAAGACGGCTTTTCGCCGATGAGCGCGTCCGATGCCGCTTCGAAAGCGGACATAATACACATACTCCTTCCCGACCAGGTGCAGAAAAAGGTCTATGAAGCCGAGATCAAACAGCATATGAAGCCGGGCAAGTCCATCGGCTTCTCGCACGGATTCAATATCCACTTCAAACGCATCGCTGCCCCGGACGGCGTCGATGTCATCATGATAGCCCCCAAGGGTCCGGGACACACGCTTCGCCGCGAATACGTCAACGGCTCGGGCATACCGTGTCTTATCGCCATTGAAAAGGACGCGAGCGGCAAGGCAAAGGATATCGCCCTTGCATACGCGAAGGGACTGGGCGGAACGCGCGCCGGCGTCATCGAAACATCGTTCAAGGAAGAGACCGAGACCGACCTTTTCGGCGAACAAGTCGTGCTCTGCGGCGGTCTTGCCGACCTTATCATCAAGGGCTATGAGACCCTCGTTGAAGCCGGCTATGCCCCGGAAATGGCGTATTTCGAATGCCTCCATGAAACGAAGCTCATCGTCGACCTTATCTATGCCGGCGGCATCGCCGATATGTACTACTCTGTGTCCGACACGGCCGAGTACGGCGGATACAAGATCGGTCCGCGTATCATCAACGAGAAAACGAAGGATGAGATGCGCAAGGTGTTGAAAGAGATCCAAAGCGGCGCGTTCGCGAAGCAGTGGATCGAGGAATGCGACAAGGGTTATCCGGAATTCAAGAAACTGCGCGAGAAGTATCAGAAGCATGACATCGAGACCGTGGGCAAGAAGCTCCGCGATATGATGTCGTTCATCAAGAAGGACAAGCTCGTCGAAGCGCATTGATCGAACACCGAACGAATGAAAAAAGGCGGGGCATATGCCCTGCCTTTTTTATTGCCCTGCCCCGGTTTGAAGAACAAGGGCTCATGAGCCCTTGTTCTCTGATCGCACAGCTCTCCATACACGCGGTTGTTGACGAAGCATCTTTTCAATGATATTGTTCTTGCACTTCCATTCGGAGCAGGATAATGAAGAAACGACCGGCAAAGAAAGCACGTGCGACGACGAAAGCGAAATCCGTTACGCCTGAAACGCGTGTATCGCGATTCCTCACGAGGCACGGCGCGAACTATCGTGATATCGATATCGATACATGGACGAAGCGGTTCTGCTCCGAGATGGAGAACGGTCTTGCCGGGAAGAAAAGCTCGCTTAAGATGATACCGACCTATATCGAGGTCGATACCGAGCATGAACTCCCTGTCGACAAGAAGGTCATAGTGCTCGATGCGGGCGGTACGAATTTCCGCGTATCAACGGTGCGATTCGATGCATCGAGGAATCCGGTGGTGGAGAATTTCACCACGCATCGCATGCCGGGTATCGAGCGTGAGCTTGCCAAGGATGAATTCTACGCTGCCATGTCCGCCCATGTCCGCGCGGTGGCCGATGTTTCCGATTCCATCAGTTTCTGCTTCTCCTACCCCGTCGAGATGTTCCCGTCGAAGGACGGCAAGCTCATGCATTGGACGAAGGAAGTAAAAGCAAAAGCGGTAGAGGGGAGTTTCATCGGCGAGGGGCTTACGGCCGCGCTCGCCGCGAACGGGGCGTCGAAAAAGAACATCGTCATACTCAATGATACGGTCGCAACCCTTCTTGCCGGGCGTTCGGTCTCCGGTGCGCGTCAGTACGGGAGCTATATCGGCTTCATTCTTGGTACCGGCACCAATACGAGCTATGTAGAAGCGAACAGGAATATCACCAAGGTCAAAGGTCTCGATGCAAAGCGTTCGCAGTGCATCAATATCGAGATGGGCGGTATGAACGTGCTCCCGCATGGTGATCTCGATGATGCGCTCGATGCGACGACGCAGGACAAAGGGAATTATCGACTTGAGAAGATAGTGTCCGGGCGCTATCTCGGGCCGCTCGCCCTTCTTGCCGTGCATGCCGCATGCCGCGAGGGATTGTTCTCTCCCGCCGCGGCCACGCTTCTTTCATCGCTCACCGCTCTCGAAACGAAGGACATCAATGACTTTATCAGCATGCCCAATGACACAGAGTATTCGCTCTCCCGCCTCGTCATGGGTGACGACGCGCGTACGCTCTGGCATCTCTTTGACATGCTCGTCTCGCGTTCCGCTGCTATCACTGCTATCAATCTCGCATCCGTTGTCATACGCTCGGGGGCCGGCACCGATCCGCTCGCGCCGGTGGGCATAACCGCCGAAGGGACGACTTTCCATCGCCTTGCGGGTCTCAAACAGAAGACCGAGCGATTTCTCGGTGCGTATCTCCGGGAGAAGAAGGGCATCTATTATGACATCCTCACCGTTGAGAATGCGACGCTAATCGGAACGGCCGTCGCGGGATTGATGAATTAGGATGGATAAACCGCGTAGTCGGTGTAGACATGTTGATCGATAGCTGGAATTCAGTTTGCGGGGCAAATAACATGATGGCGAAAGAGCACGGGGCCTTGGCCTCGTGTGCCATGATACGCGGCAATCGAACACGGGGTCAAGACCCCGTGCGTTCGGGGCTGATGGATTTTGTTTCTGCATGTTGGGCTATGGTTTTTGCATTCCTTCTCCTTCTTTCCCCCCTCTACCCGCAGTATCTCCTCGTCCCCATGGACGAAGCGCAGACCGATCATCTCAAAGCGTATGGACTCGCCTATACCGTGCTTGCCGCAGGCGAGAAGGCGGAGTGGCTGCTCAATTATCGCGCGGGGGCGTTCCTCTTCCGCGAATCTGCGGCATTTTATGCAAAAGCACGTGTGAACGGCATTGCCGTCATGCGCATATCCGAAAGCGATGCCGCGGCGATATACCGCACGATGGAACAGAACAACATGGAGCGCATCGTGCTCGAGAAGGCGCCGAAGGTCGCGGTGTATACGCCCGAATGGACGGCGCCGTGGGATGATGCGGTAACGCTTGCGCTTGTCTATGCCGACATACCGTACACCAAGCTCTGGGACAGGGAGGTGCTCCTGGGGAAGCTTTCCGAATACGACTGGCTGCATCTGCATCACGAGGATTTTACGGGACAGTTCAGCCGATTCTTCTACTCACATGCCGCCGCCCCCTGGTATCAGAAACAGGTGTCGCTTTTCACCAAGCTCGCGAAAGAAGCGGGCTTCGCATCGGTGCGCGAACACAAGGGAGCGGTCGCGCGCGGCATACAGAACTATGTCGCCAACGGCGGTTTCCTGTTCGCCATGTGCGCCGCCGTGGAAACTATCGACATAGCACTTGCGCTGTACGGGACGGATTTCATCCCGCCGGAGATAGACGGCACGCCGCAGACCGCCGACTGGGAAAAGAGGATCGATCATAAAAAGACATTCGCCTTCGAGGGGTTCACCGTCAATGAAACGCCGTATCTCAACCCGTTCTCCGATATCGATTTCAACTGGGTGAACGCCCCCAACCGCGTCCCCATGACCGATTTCGAGCTTTTCCCGTTCTCGGCGAAGATCGACCCCGTGCCGGCAATGCTCAATCAGAACCATGAAAGCGTCATACGCGGTTTCTTCGGCATCACATCAACGTTCCGCCGAAAGCATATCAAGGACAGCATAACCATTCTCGCCGATACGCCGAAAAGCGATTCAGTCAGATATCTGCACGGCAATTTCGGGAAGGGGAGCTTCACGTTCTACGGCGGGCATGACCCTGAGGACCCCAATCACTACATCGAGGATTCGCCGACGGACCTTTCGCTTCATAGAAATTCACCGGGGTATCGATTGATACTCAACAATATACTTTTCCCTGCGGCGAAGAAGGAAAAGAAGAAGACCTGAACCCGTCGCCTCATATCATCTTGAAGAACAGCGCGGAGAGGAAGCCGAACAGTGTCGCCAGGCCGATGATGGACCCGCCCTTATGGAACGCCTCCGGGAGCATCGTTTCTGCTATCATCGTGAGCATCGCCCCCGCAGCAAGTCCTTCGATGAAGGCGAAAAGAAAGTGCGGCGTATGCGCGAAGAGCATGTTCCCGAAAAATGCGCCGATGCCGGTGATAAGCACAAGCGAGCTCCACATCAGCAGGATACGCGGGAACGATTTGCCCTGCTCCTTCATGCCCATGGAACTGGAAAGCGCCTCCGGATAATTCGACAGAAAAAGACCGGCTATCAGGGAAAAGCTTATCGATGAATGGATGAGACTCGCGCCGATGACAAGCGACTCCGGTATTCCGTCAAGCAGTATCCCGAGCCATATCGCCAGCGGTGCGCCTTTATTCTCCGCGGCAGCTTTTTGTATCTCATGGTTCGTCGGCAGCATCGCCCGCTCATCGATGTTCCTGATCACCGTTGCGGCCCAGCGGCGCGCTTTCTTCGGATCAATGGCCATGACCTTTTCCAATCGCTTGAGCCGGCCCTGTATAAGATCCTTCATGACCTGGGATAAGCGCGGGGACTGCGCCAGCACCTTCTCAAAATCGGTCTTCTGTATCACCCACATGTTCGTATCGGTCACGGTACGTGCCGTGGCTGTTCTTGTCGCGCCGGTAATGATCGCTATCTCGCCCACGATATCGTTATCAGTAAGACGCGATATTCGCTTCTTACTCTTATCGTCCCATACATCCACGATCCCCTTTTCGATGATGAACAGGCTGTCGCCTTTCTCCCCCTGTTTGAATATTGAAACACCTTTCGGATATCGTGAATCGGTTATATAGGGTGCTAAAAGCTTTATTTCTTCCGGGGGAAGCTCATGGAATATCGGGATGCGGCTCAATTCCCGGAATATGCGCTTGAATTGCCGTGACTTTTTTATTTTCAGATAATTCAGCGTTGTGGATGATTTACGCAGAAAACCGCCCTGTTTATTGAGCAGCTGGTTTAAGACCTCAAAAAGCACACCGCCGCCGGCACAGCCGATGGCCAATGGGATGAAATGCCCTGCTTTTATCGCCGCGCCGACAAGATCTATCGTCAGCGCGGAAAGAAGCGCCCCGCCGCCGAACGCCATGAGGAAAGCGACCGCTTTCGGCCCGGGCTTCCAGACAAGGATGGTGAGCGTCCCGAGCGGCAGTGAAATGGCGCTTATGACGCCCCATGCAAATGACTGGAACCCGGGATTATTGAACGGGAATGTCGAAAACATATTCACCGCCAATGTCAGAATTTCAGGACAGTATACACGATGCAGGGGCTTCGTCAACAACATGCTTATCCGGAGACTATGCAGGCCCACCACTTGCATAAAAATCCCAGTACGATACCATACCCCGATCCTTACGAGGAGTGTACCATGCCGTTGATAGACAAACCGCTTCCCGAATTATACAAATACACCGGCCGCAATCCGCGCCCGGACGATCTCGATCAGTTCTGGGACAGATCGCTCGCCGAGATGCATGCTATCGACCCAAAGGTGGAATTGAAGCCGGCTGAATTCTCCGCACCGAACGCGGAATGCTTCGATATGTATTTCACCGGTGTGCTCGGCGCGCGCGTATACGCGAAGCTCCTGCGCCCGAAGAACCCCGCCAAGAAGCATCCTGCTGTTGTCCTCTTTCACGGATACAGCGGCAGCTCCGGCGACTGGCACGACAAGCTCGCCTATGTCGGGCAGGGCTATACGGTCGCAGCGCTCGATTGCCGAGGTCAGGGCGGACGATCGGAGGATGTCGGCGGCATCAAAGGCACGACGCAGAACGGCCACATCATACGCGGTCTTAACGACAGTCCCGATAAGCTCCTCTTTCGCGCCATCTATCTCGATACGGCACAACTCGTACGCATCGTCATGAACATGGACGATGTTGATGAGAAGCGCGTGGGCGTGTTCGGCGGCTCGCAGGGCGGCGGACTTACGCTCGCATGCGCATCGCTTGAGCCGCGGGTAAAACGCGCAGCGCCGACATTCCCCTTCCTTTGCGATTACAAGCGCGTATGGGAGATGGACCAGGCCGCCAATGCGTACGCTGAACTGAAGACGTTCTTCCGCAATTTCGATCCGCGCCATGAGCGTGAGGACGAGATATTCACCCGCTTAGGCTACATCGACGTGCAATTCCTCACACCGCGGATCAAAGCGGAAGTGCTCATGGGCGTGGGGCTCATGGATGCCGTCTGTCCGCCGTCGACGCAGTTCGCCGCGTATAACCGCATCACCTCGAAAAAAGACCTTGTCATCTATCCGGATTTCGGCCACGAGGGCCTGCCCGGATTTTCCGATAAGGTCTTTGCGTTCATGATGGGGCTGTGATCCCGCTTGCCAATCCGCCGAGAACGGCCCCATAGATCATCGATATATAGGGATTGGACGTTATCGGACAGGTGCCCGTCCGACAGCCTACGAGTTTGTAATAGGCAAATCCAAGTACGCCGCCGATGACTATGAACGCGGCGGTTTTTATTATACGCATGGTCATCGCAGAACCCCCGCCGCTGCCGGTTTGAAAGCCCCGCGCGGGCAGAACGATATGCATTGTCCGCAGTCGGTACATTTCTCTTCGTCAACCTCCGGCAGACCATAACCCTTCTGCGTGAGCGCCCCCGTCGGGCATACATGTACCGACGGACAGGGATGGTTCTGCGGGCAGCGTGCTGCAATTATTGAGACCATGTCTACCGTCCTATGAGCGCATCGATGCGCGGCCTGTCGAAACCGACGACGATGCTCCCGTTTATTTCAAGCACCGGCACGCCGTATTGATTTGTCTTGCGTACCATCTCTTCCGCCTTCGCACGGTCCGCGGCTACGTTAACATCCGTGTACGGAATGCCTTTGGAACGCAGATAATTCTTCGCCATGGTGCAATAACCGCAGCTCGGAGTTGAATATACAGTGACCGACATAATAACCTCCTTGGTCATATGATCTGTTACTTAAGTATTGCAATCGGTATGCCATATAAAACGGTGAAATTTCGCTTGATTTGCGGTTGCATTATATTATCTTAACGTTAAGGCATATGCACGCGGCACTTGCTTTACGTTAAGCATTGATGGAGATATACCCTATGAACGCATCTGATGCATCATCATTCGGAGCGCTTGATGGTTTTCCCACGCTCGGTTTTTATTCACTTGATGAACAATTGACGATACGGAGCTGGAACGATGCGATGGTGCTCCTGACAGGTATAGCCCGCGACGATGCCGTCGGAAGATCATATCGCATTCTGCGGTACTTCGTTTCACCGTCCGCGGAAAGCGAGGTCGATCTCGCCGACTGCATGAAGGAAAACGAACCCGGCACGAAGAGCTTCTATCTCATGATACGAGAGGGCGATCTCTGCCCGGTCATGCTCCACAGCGATGCGGTTGCCGGCCGCCGCCGTATCATGGTCCTCGATATACGCGATGTGAACGTCTGCACGTCGGTGAAGACCGCCGTTGCCGATGCACCGTCGTCATATTCCGGCATCTATGGAAAAGCGCCTGCAATGCATGCGGTGTTCCGCCAGATATCGCTTGCCGCAGAATCGATGGCGAACGTTCTCATAACCGGGGAAAGCGGTACCGGCAAAGAGCTCGCTGCCCGGGCGATTCATGACCGCTCGCCGCGAAGGACCACGCCGTTCGTGGCGGTATCCTGTGCATCGCTCGCCGAGAGCGTCCTCGAAAGCGAGCTCTTCGGCCACGTACACGGTGCATTCACCGGCGCCATACGGGATAAAAAAGGGAAATTCGAGCTTGCGCACGGCGGCACGATATTCCTCGACGAGATCGGTGAGATATCACCGGCAACGCAGGTGAAGCTCCTTCGCGTCATTCAGGAACGGATGATCGAACGTGTCGGCGGCACCGACAGCATTCCCGTCGATATGCGCATCATAGCAGCGACGAATCGTGATCTCCCTGCGTACGTTACACAAAGGAATTTCCGTGAGGACCTTTTCTATCGCCTTGCGGTGTTCCCGATACACATGCCGCCCCTGCGTACGCGCATGAACGATATACCGCTCTTATGCGATGCGTTCATAAAGAAACATGCCGCCCGTTCGGGTAAGAACATACAAGGGTGTACACCCCGCGCCATGCGCGTGCTCATGGCACATACGTGGCCGGGTAATGTGCGCGAGCTTGAAAATACCATCGAGTATGCGTTCGTTGTCGCCGCAGGGGCATCCATTGACGCGCTCGATCTCCCGCCATCGATATCCGCCGCCGAACACACGCCGGAACAGAAACCCCGGGAGGCGAAGCGCTCACTGGTGAGCAAAGATGATATTGTGCGTATACTCGCCGCGCACGGGGGCAACAGGAGCGCCGCCGCGCGGGAAATAGGCATCAGCCGCGTGGCGCTCTGGCAGAAAATGAAGAAGCTCGGTCTGTCCTGAACTATTTCTCGGAAAAGACCGCCGTCAATTCAGCCTCATTGCGCCGGACCACGGCAAGCGTTTCCTTGTCGACCATTTTTGCGAGGAGATCGAACGCGGTCTTCGCATATTTGAGGTTCTTCTCGGATCCGCCCGCTTTGAGCGCATCGCGTATCGATCGTTTCGTTGCTTCCGGTATGGTCGGGTCATCGAGCAGCTTGTCAAAGTCGGCAACGGTCGCCTTCGGATTGTTCATCACTTTCTCCGCTTTCACCACGATGAACGCCTGTCCGATCTTCTGCTGCATTCCCATGAACTCGAGGACGCCCTTGAAGCCGGCGCTCTTGACCGCTTTTTCGAACAGCTTCAATCCGTTCACGCCCGACGGCATTTCGCCCTTGGTGATACCGAGCGCTTTCAGGTTCTTCCATGCCGCGCAGTATTTTTTCACCGTATCGTCGGTGACCTTTGCGCCGAAGAACGAGCATGATACGAGCGTCAGCGAGGAGACGGTAAGTGCAGCCAATGCTGCGAGCATGCATGTATGCTTTTTCATGGTATTCCTCCGTATCGGGAATGATGTGGTAAGTATATACCGATAATCGCATTCGGCAAGTCCCGCAGGCGATGCGACAAGCGTTGCACTGGCGCTGCGTATGGGGAACGCTATTTTTTCGCGGTGAATGCCGTTCCCCGTTTTACGATGTCCGCTACGCGAACGACCTCCACCGCTTCGTCCATCGTTATCGGGAATTTCTTCCCTTCGCGAATGGAGGCATGGAGATGGTCCCAGATGTGGTCGGTATTGCTCGGTTGAGCCGGCGAGGCCTGTATCGTCTCTTCTTTCCACGTGAGCACATCGGGGTTACCGAAGCTTCCTTCCATGGGCGGAGACGCTTTTACAGCTTTTCGCGGGGGAAGTGTTACCGCGGGGTCGAGATATTTCATCCTGATCTCGTTGCCGGTACAGGTAAGCGCACCCTTCGATCCGAAAATTATATATTCCGGCTCGATTATCGCCGCACCGCCGCTTATCTCAAGATCGACAATGCGTCCGTTCTTTCCGGTGAGCACTATCTTGAGATGATCCTCGGCATCGCCGACAGCGGCCACTTTTTTCAGATCACCCCATATTGTCGCGACCGGCGACTCGAGGAAGCGGAGCGCATGATCGATGATATGCGGTCCCCAGTTGTTGAGCTGCCCGCCGCCGGATGCGATATGCGTCTGCCAGTCGTCGCGCCGCGAATAACCGTGACGGCGAAGCTTTATCTCGTAGACATCGCCAAGCAATCCGGAAGCGATGATCTCTCTGATATGCACGAACGGCGCTTCGAACCGGCGATTATGACGGCAATAAAGTTTTTTTCTGTACTTCATCGATGCCGCTTTGAGCCTGAGCGCATCCTTGTACGTGAGCGCAATGGGCTTTTCGAGGAAGACATATTTCCCCGCGGCGAGCGCCTTGAGCGCCATCGGCGTGTGATCGGGCGAGAGCGTGGCGATATCGATAAGCTCGATGTTCTTATCATTTATCATCTCATCAAAGCTCGTATATGTCACGCAGCTGTATCGCTCTTTCATTTTCGCCAGCCGCGCCTCGTCGATATCGCATGCCGCACGGATGGTGAATTTTCCTTCGCGCCCCTTGAGCTCATTGCAGTGCATGCCCCAGCCCGCGCGGCCGATGCCCGCGATGCCGATAGAAATTGCTCCTGTGCGATTCATAGCTGCTCCTTGGATTTATTGCAATGCAGGATCATACCCGATACGGATATCAGAAATGGAAAGGACGGTATCCGGTTTTCTCACCGCGCCCCAGCCTATCAGATTGAAGGCGATCTTGCTCACGTTCGACCATCCCTTGGGCGAGCGCATCACTTCGAGATCCTTGAAGCGTATCGTGATCTGCTGCCAGCCCTGCGCGGTGACGATCTTCTTCATATAATAATTATCCAGTTCGCTCTTCTGCGGTGATGTGATCGTGATGACGATCGCCGCACCATTATCCTTTTCCGCATAGAGCCAGAACGAGAGATGATCGCAGTCCGACCAATCGTTCCGTGAAAGCGCCGCCGATTGCAGCGCCACGCCTGCATTCGCTCTTTCCCATTTGAACGAAACGCCTCCCTCGCGCTTGTTCATCGTATCGACACTGAGCGCGTTCCAGTTAGCAGCGTCCGCTTCGGCGGAAAGCAAAGCGTAAGACACGGCGACGCGCTCTTTTTTCTCGGCACGGATGAAGCCGAAATCCTTGAAATTCCCCTTTGAGAACGGCCCCGGGGGGCCGAACGTATTATCCCGCTCCGAAACATTCATGGAATTGAAAACAACGATGGCATGATCGGTACGCGCATTCGCTTCGCTTGCCGTTTTCTCTCCGTTCACGCGATTTACGTTGCGTATGATGTTGCCGCTGATAGCAACGTCCCGTCCGCCGTTGATGTATATCGCCGCCGTACTTGCGCCGTCGATGACATTGCTCTGTATGACGATGTTCGAATTATGCGCTGACACAGGAAGCTTATCGGGATTGGCGCGCAATGCAGGGAATATCGAAAGCGCACCGGGGTAATACGTTTTTTCGGCATACGACGCCTGGTCCTGGCAGACATCGCGTATCACATTGTTGCGTACGACGATGTTCTTCACCCACCCCGTTTCAGACCAGCCGGCATATTCCGGGCCCATCGTGATCGCCGCGTATTTTATACGCTCGATCGTGCATCCCTCGATGACGCCGTTGCCCGCCATCATGCGTATCGCCATGGCGCGGTGGTCGTGGAAATGGCAGTTGCGTATCGCATATCCTTCGCATTCAAGCGAGGGCACGGCGAACCCGTCGCCGAATGAAACGCCGGCAACGGGCTTTGAGAGCGTAATGCGGTAGGTGTGGAACGTCGAGCGGTCCTTGAAATATCCGGGGGAAGTGGACTTATACCACCAATCGTTCACGAGCTTGTCGTTGATGCGCGATACCTCGGCGTTATCCATGACCGCGCTCACGATGACGCTCTCGCCCAGCGGTTCGAATGTTCCGTAGCGGAGGAATTGTGCCCTCTCGCCGCCGCGTAAAAAACCGATGAACTGCTTCGTATCGCTGTAGCGGTCGGTCACCCATATTGTCGCAGGGTTTTCGACATGAACGACCGGCAGTATGCCGCCGTGAAAATTAACCGAATCATCGCCCATGAACGAGAAATCGCAGCGTTCGAGCGTCGGCCCTTTTTCGGCGATGGCGATATTGAAACCGTCGGCTGACGATGACATGAGGCGTGCTTCGCTCGCGCCTTCCGGCATCGGTCCTCGTTCGATGTTGTATCGAAAATAATTATCCCCGCGCATGAAGCGGAGAATAACGGCGGCACCCGGCGCGGAAAGGATATCGACATCTTCAATACGCACATTCTCGCAGTCGCGGTACGATATCGCGGCCGCGGGGCGCACGGCGAAGGCCACGCGGTCACCGACGCAGATCGTGCGGTAATCAAGACCGCTCGGATGATTCGGTTTGACGATACGCCCTTTCGTCGGGCTTATGATCTCGTTCGCCTGGCAATAGGTGTCCGGCACATCCGGTTTCCAGTTACGCGTTGTCGGGTCGAAAAAATACGCGGTACGCATATTGTACGGCGGCGCAAGGCGCGGATAACCATCGTGTATCTCGTATTCCACCCATGCCGCATCGGGACCGACGGCGGTCACCGTTCCCTGGGTGAACGGGAGCGGATCGTAATCGATCCTGAAATCCTTAAGAACGATGCCCTTCGACCCGCCGATGCTGAACATGATCTTCATGTTCGACGATACGATCACCGTGCGGTCACCCGCACCGGAGATGGTAAGATTGGTAGCGCCCCGAATTGCGACACCGTCCGTATCAATAAGCCATTCGCCCGCCGGTATCGATACCGAGGTGCCGGATGCCCGCGCTTCATCGATCATTTTCTGAAGCGGAAGCGTTTGGCGCGTTATGCCGAACACGGCGACAGAGACGAACAGGAGGATGATCTTTTTCATACGTGCCTCGTTTTCACTGCATCTATTGTTCGGACTTTCTCAGATAGTCCCTGCTCGCGGCAAGGTCCACGAGTGCTTCCTGCGTATGCGTATCATGCTCGACGAATACCCATCTGTCATAGCCGACCTTCACCGCCGCTTTGAGTATAGCGCCGTTGTCCTGTCCGATATTCCCCTCGCCTAAGCCGGTGAAGTAGCCGCAGTCATACCATTTCGGATTATGCACCGGGGATATATCGCCCGTCTTCTTCCAGTCCTTCAGATGCAGTGCGATGATACGCGGATAATATCGTTTCACGATGCCAAGCGGATCGCCGCCCGCGGCCGCATGATGCCCCGTATCGAACACGAGACCGCAGAGCGGGCATTTCGCGAGGAATGCTTCAAGCTCCTCCTCGGTCTCCACAAGCGTGCCGAGATGATTATGGAGCACAACGCGCACGCCGAGCGCTGACGCCGCTTTCACCTGCTCATTCACCTGACGGCAGTAGGTATCGAAGTCCTTGCCTGTCACCTGCGCCCATACATATTCCTTACCGAATGCCGCCGTCCATTTGATCGTCGCTTCGATTGACGGACCGCGCACGGTGGCGAAATCCATGCCCAGGCGCTTGAACTCGACGGCTTTCGCAACGGCATCCGACGGGCTTGATGCCTCGAGGCGTTCTATGCCGTCGTAACCGATGTTCTTGAGATCGATAAGACGCTGCATGGTATCATAACAGCCGCCGTACCAGACATTCATTCCGTAATCTGCGACGCCGAATTTCATGTGTGTTCCTTATGCTTGATATTGTCGATGACGCTTCATGATACCATACGATGACATATATACAATCCGAAATACTGTGACATATCCTCGCATACCTGAGAACAAGGGATCATGAGCCCTTGTTCTTTCAGCATCCGGAATTGTCTTTCAATACGGCATGCTCTTCTGCAATGCCGCAAGCAGCTGCTTCCCCTCGTCGATACTCGCCGCGGCGACAGGTATGATGATGTTGCGCTTCTTCGGCCAATCGCCGGCAAGGAGCCTCTTGATGAACGGATGATCGGCTCGCGGTCCGCCGGTAGCGGTGAGAACGACATGCGCGGGCGCTTTTCCGCAGACAGCATGAAAGTCATGATGCACTATATCGAAATCAAGCCCGGTGATGTCGGGCACCTTGAAGAATTCATCGATGACCTCGCCGTACGATCCGCAGTAATGCATGCGTCCGCCGCCGACGGCTTTGAAGAAGCGTACATCGCGCGGGAACACATGCTCGCGGTACCAGTCAGGGCTGATGAGATGCATGGAGCAATTGCTGATGCGCGCCGCACCCTTCCACATCGATCCCCAGTCGAAGAAGAATTTCTTGTCATCGCTTATCATCGTTTTCAGATGTTTCGTCTCCGCGATCATGAAATCGGTGACCGTGTCAAGGAGATGACCCACCGCTTTCGGGGCGTCATAGAAGTCAAGAAGTATATCGTTACCGCGGATGAGATGCGCGGAATTGAATGCGCTCTGAATATCGGGATGCTGGATGTGCACACCCGCGGGTAGATTGTTCTTCCATACATCCGTCCATTCCGCGAGTTTACCGTACCATCCGGCGTC
Organism: Spirochaetota bacterium; assembly: GCA_038043445.1. NCBI lineage: Bacteria > Pseudomonadati > Spirochaetota > Spirochaetota bacterium. Next base: position 34,753 of record JBBTBY010000047.1, on the reverse strand, counting down.
GAGTGAGGGGACATTCGTTCTGAAAACCGCATCGCTTGATGTCACGACATGTGACCCCGCTGCGGGGAGATTGTTGGGCGGGACGAACATCTCGCAACCGAAGGCCGCGGCTACCTGCGCGGTGCCGAACTGTACGCGCACCGTCGGCACGCGATCGTCCTCAAGTGCAAGATGCGGGCGTATCTGATCGAGTTCGGCCTTGAGCATGATGAGCGGATCGGCAAGTCGTTCTTCCCATACCGGCAGTGCTTGGACGGGCGTATTGATGATGATCATGGGGCGGCATGTGTCTGGCGTTTCGGAGAGCTTGCGGTAGCGGGCGTAGAGATCGGTAAGGCGATCTTCCTGCTTCTCATCGATGACGAGATAGTCCGTGAGATTCGCTGTCGCTGTCATGGTGCGCTCCTTGTCGGTGACGACGGGTATAATATAAGCCTCGGCCGTTGGAGCGGCAATGTGTGATTTGACCATTTTGGTAAAAAATGACCGGCACTTGATACACCTGCCGCATGCGCTTGGCGTATCGCATGATGCATGATTGACGATGCCTTTCCCTGCAGTATACTACCCCGATGACAGCATATTTCGACGGCCTTATCTGGCTGAACGCCGCGCATATCCCGAACTGTTACCGGCTTGCCGAACGTGATTTCAAGGACCGTTACGGCATCAATTACGTCCACACCGGCACGCTCGATATCTCCTATGACCGCGCTCCGATGATACACGTGAACGCGCCGGTCGCCTGGCTTTCTTACCCGGGCGTTCATTTCACCTACGGCAGCAGTGACGGCGAATGGGACAATCGGTATATCAATTTCAGCGGTGTCCGTGTGAAACGCTTCATCGAGTCGGGACTTTTCCCCATCGACCATGAGAGCCCGCTCGTAATGATACGCGGTTCGGAACGGTTCCGTCATGCGATGGACGATCTTATCTCATACCTGGCCGATTATCGCATGAACTATCATCGCGCGGTGCATATGCTCGAGGGGCTTCTCCTCATGTTCGTCGAACAGAAAGCGACGGCACAACTCCCGCCGGAACGCACGCAGCATATCGCGGAGCTCTGCAGGCGCATCAGCGAAACGCCCGGGCACGAATGGGATTTTCCGGCACTCGCCGCGAACGAACGCATCTCCTACTCTGCGTTCCGTCGTCAGTTCCGTGATGCGACCGGCTATGCACCGCATCAATTCGTCCTGCGCTCGCGCATGGAACGCGCCGCGGAGCTCCTCATGGACGCCGACCGCGGACTTGATGACATCGCTTCGTCGGTCGGCATTACCGATGCATACTATTTTTCACGCATGTTCAAGCGGCATTTCCATGTCTCCCCGCGCGTCTGGCGGGAGGAGAACCGCGGGAAGACCGGCTAGCGCCGAATTCCTGCAAGGATCTGAACCGTTTTGTGCATTGACGCTCATTTGTGAAGCGCTTATACTGTATGCAATAACCGGGACGGAGTCGTTATGATCATTCGCACACTGCTTCTTATGGGAATGTCATGGGTGCTTTTTGCGGAAGCAACACCCATCGGTGTTGATCTCCTCGCCAACGGCGGATTTGAGGATGAATTGAGCGGCAATTGGCGGCCCAACAATTGGGCGAAGAACGAGGCGGCATTTGACCGCGTCACCGATTTTCCGCATGGCGGAAGTTACGCACTGAAGATGGCGATGACGCGCATAACCGGATTAGCTGCGCTCGAGCTTATCGCCCCTGTCAAACTCAACCCCGGCGATCTCGTCGAACTCCGGTTCTGGCTTCGCGGCAGCGCAAACAGCGGCGCCATGGATTTCAGTCTGCGCCCGACGAGCGGACCATATCGCGCTTTTATCCCGCGAGAATTCATTATTCTCGATGACTGGACTGAGTATATCGTTACATTCATCGTACCCGAGGGGATCGATCCGAACAAGCTCGGCCTCTTTTTTAATCTGAAGAACGTAAATACCATCTATCTTGATGATGTCAGTGTCAGACGGCTGCCGGAAAAGGATATTTCCCCCGCCCGCCCGGGCAATCTGGTGAAGAACGGTTCGTTCGAAGCCGGACGCGTCCATTGGTCGGGAGATATTCGCGGCATCGGCGGATATCGTGTCGATACGCTTGTCGGCGATAATGTGTTCGATTTTTCGATAGCGTCACCCGATGCTGCGGCCGGTGCGCGCGCACTTGCCTTCACGCTTCCTGAAAAAGCAAGCTTCACTCTTGCATCCGCCTATTTTCCCGTGCGATACGGTCACCCGGTGACCATCGGATTTTCGGTGAAGTCGTCGACTTCGGCGAGGGCTGTGGTCGGTTTCGGAGCAGGCAAAACACGGCCTGACTGGTCGCTCAGGACGAATTTTTCAATGGCCGGAGGAGCATGGGAACGGAAATCATTCACGGTAGTGCCCAAGCCATCATCGAGCGGATCATATATTCTTGAGTTCGTATTCGACACGCCGCGCGAATTCATGCTCGATAATGTGAGCGTCGTCGAGGGGGATGCCGATATTCCCGATGCAGCGCCCGCACAGCGTGAAGCGGGGCTGATGAGAACGGACACGAAGCATCCGGGGAATGTGTACTACGCCAGTGAAAAAATAGAATTCGATCTCATGACGGCAGCCTCCGGCGATCTCGACATTGTCACACTCGACGCCTGGGACACAGTGATCGATAAGAGAACGATACCCGCAAAGGACATGACGCGATTGTCATTCCCGAGTACACGCTACGGGTGTTTCAAAATAGAAATTCGCGAGCGCGGCGGCACGAAGGCGATAAGCGATACATTGTATTCGGTCGTTCCGCGGCTGAAGCCGTCGTCGGAGGTGAAGGACTCCTTCTTCGGCACGCACGCGCTTTTCTCGGATTACAGTCTCGACCTTTGTGAAAAGGCGGGTTTCCGCTGGTTAAGGACGTATCCTCCGCATTACACGGAATGGTTCCTGATAGAAGAAACACCGGGCGATTGGCTCTGGCTTACCAATCGCGTTGCCATCGCGACCGCGCGCGGATTTCAGATCCTCGGTCTCCTCAATACGACGCCCGTACATGAAGGCGATTCTGATCCCGGGCAGAAAAGCACCATCTGGCAGCCGTATGCGCCGAAGGATTGGAACACATGGCGGAATTATGTGAGACTTGCGGTCAGCAATTTTGCACCGTGGATACAGCATTGGGAAGTGTGGAATGAACCTGACTACGCATATCTCATGTTGAAAAAAGGCGTCACTGACAAAGCGGATGTGTACCTTCGTATCGTTGATGAAAGCCGTGCCGCCATCGATGAAATGGGCGCGAACGTAACGCTCCTCGGCGGTGCGGCGGCAAATCCGGTCGGTTCGTTCTTCAATGATATCGTTGGAAAGGATATTGCATCGCGTGCCGACGGCATTTCGCATCACTGGTATTATGAAAATGCGTCTCCGGATCAAATGCCTGAAATGCCATTTACCGTGCAGGCATCCGAACGTTTCGGGAAGATGAAGAGTCGCGCGGGGAAAGTTCCCGAGCTCTGGCAGACGGAAGGCGGCATTTATCTCAACGGAGCGAAAAGCTGGATGACGAGCTGGGATATACCGCCTGTCTCATCGTACGGCGTGCTTGATGCGGCCAACACGCTCGTACGTACGGTGGTCGCCTTCAAGGCGGCAGGATATAAGCGGAATTTCTTTTATCTTTTCAACGCAAAACCAACGGGGCGGTGCGCCTATTACGACATGTGCGTCGGATTGAATGACGTCGACGGATCACCGCATCCGGCATTCACCGCTCATGCGGTGGCGGTATCGTTCATTGATGAGGCGTCGCCGGACGGTTTCGTCTACCCCGAAATAGCGGGCATTTCGAAGAACTCGGCGTTCGTCGGGAGATTCATCAAAGCAGGAAAACGCATCGACGTGCTCTGGTCGAAGAAGCCTGTGGCACTGAAGAATTTCCCTGCCGAGAGCTGGAAGTCGCGCGCGGCGTTCGATATGATGGGTAATCCGATATCGGCGAACGATGCGACGGTCGTCGACAGCAACCCGCTCTATTTCGTGATGCGATAGCGCTACTGCCTTCGGTACTGACGGGCGATCTTGAATATCGATAGATCGTCGAGGAACACATCCGCATCCTTCGTCCCCCAGCAGCCGCCGAACCACACACAGGAATACTGATAGTCATTGAACGAACGCGACTTCGGCGTTTCCATCGCTTTTGCCCAAAGTGCATCATCCATGATGATGGTAAGGGCGCTTTTCTTCTCGACAAGGGCGCCGTCCGCGTAGAGCGCGACCTCGGATGCGCCGGCCTCGCCGGTCTTCCAGGTGAATGCGATGCGGTGCCATTCCCCGATCTTCCATTCGCGTATCTTCGGGAAATTGATCGTCGTGCGCTTGCCGTCCTTATCGCCGACGAGCAGTAGAGCACCGGTGCCCCAGCCGCGCATGAACACGATGGTATTCGCGAAGGAATCCTTGCCGCCGGGCGCTACGGCGCGGAACAATGTGAGCGTGGCGTTGTTCGTAAGCGCACTTTCAGCGTTAAACCGGAGGCGGAAATCGACCGTGCCTTCCCGCGGATCGATGTATTTCGACTGCGGGTACATTACGGCGCCTACTGCACGCACGCATTTTCCGCCGTCATCGTCGTCGATGATCTCGGCGCCGGAGAGCACGGCATCATCGATGCTCTTTTCGAACGTGTCGGTGAGAAGCCGTTCGCCATATACGGAAACGGCCACGGCGATGATCGTGATGAATGCTCTCATGTGTTCCTCCGAAGTGTCATTGTCCGCCGCTACCGATCGATGATAAGCAGTCCGAGATCGGACGTATCGCGGTAGACGTTATTGTCGCCGCGCCATATCACACGGCTTCGCTCCTCGCCGCGCGTATCCATATCGCGTACCGACATGGTGAAGCCGATGATCTTCTTTTTCGGTACGCCGAGCGTCTTCACGCATTCCCAGGGTATCGCTATCTCGGCCGTGTACCCGCCCGGTATTGTGCGAGATACGAAGCGCACCTTATCGACGGAAAAATTCTTGTTGCCTGCATAATTATCGCCGCCTTTCGATATCTCATCAGAGCCGACCTTGCTCACGCCTTTGGCCGTGAAGACAAGCTGCGTATCGTCTGCATTGTAGACGCTGTCGGCCATATCCCCGTCGCGGTCCCAGTCGATGAAAAGCTCGATATTATCACTTTTCCAGGCAGGTGTCGGTACGCTCGCATCACGATAATGGAACGGGGCATCATCCTTGACGCGAAAAAGGAAATAGAGCGCGGTATCATCGTTCGCGGAAGACACCGAAGCGATGCTTCCGAGCGGTATCGTGTTCTTCCAGGCGGCATCGCTTCCGTCGCCGTCGATGACGGGCGTGCCAGCGCGGGAGATGAACACATGAAAAGCGCACGGTGCTGCGACCGTATCGCGCGGCATCTCGATGAATACGCTGCCGTTCCCCGAACCGCCGTCAGACGATGTGAACGGCCAGAGCACGGAACTCATCGTGAGCGGCGGTATCGTCGCTGACACATTGATCCTTCCCCGTATCCAGGGCGGCTTCGTTCCCGCAGTAACGGAGAACGACTGCTCTTTCGTGCTCCTGTTCTCAAGATCGATGATGAGCGCGGGTGAAGCGTTGTCAACGCCCATGCGCGTACGCGTTACCTTCACCGGCGAAAGCCCGGCGACATCCATTGTCTCGAACGCTTTTATGAGCGCGTCGGGGCGGCCTTTCGTGGTAAGATACCGCGGCGAGGCAGAGAGCGGTATTACCGATGACGAGCTCCCTGAAAAGGGAATGCTACCGGCAAGGACATCGAGCACGGCGGCGTTCGCCGGCGGAATGCCGATAGTCGCTGTGGTGTTCACCGTATCGTTCCAATACACCGCGAAAGCGCCTTCAGGGCGGTCGAACACGTAGACGACCGAGCCGCCCTCGGCGGGGACATCCTTCACGAACACGGCATCCTTCATCATGTCGATGACGGCATTATGCGCGATAAGCGATGCATCGGGTGAGCCGTCATACTGTATCATGCCATATGACGGCTGTCCGAGTCTGCTGTACGTGCTGTCGAGATTGAAATAGCTTGCGCGCTTGAGCCCCGATGCAAGTTCATTGACGGAATGCTTGACGACAAAATCGGCCAAGCGGGAGACATCGGCTGCCTCGTCAGGTTTTATCTCCCAGTCGGCGAAATACGACGGGAACCCGTATGGATCGTATATCACCTTTCCGGACTCGGTATCCCATACCGGCATATCGCGTCCGATCATCTCCTTCGCGATGCGCCGCACCTGATATCCGTAATCGCGGTCCTTCGTGTGATAACCGTGTATGCCGATGCCGTCCATGTAATCCGCCGCCCCGAGCTTCAGGCAGAGCTTCACCCAGCCGTAGAGATCTCCGCTTAAGTCCCAGGTGCCGCAGAGCCCGAGCACTTTCGCGTCCGGATTGCCGCGCTTGACGCCGCTGTAGAACGCTTTGAGTATCGGCAGATATTCGTATTCGCGCATCTTCACGCCGGGCTCGTTCCAGCTTTCCCAGATATTCACCTTTCCCGCAAAATGCTTCGCTATCTCGTACGAAAGTTCCTCGACAGCGGAGGTATCGGGAAGTTTTGCGCCCTTGCCGGCATTGTTCCCCCCGTCGCTCGGTTTGCCGGTGAGCATCCACTTCGGCTCGAAGTACCATTGATGATAATTCCCGTGCGATGACATGAGCGCCATGATCTCAAGCCCCGCGTTCAAATGGATATCGGCGTAGCGGTCGGCGTCTTCCCATTGGAATTTCCCTTTTTCGGGAGCGACAATGCCGTACCCGAGCTGCGGATACGCATGTACCCACTGCCAGCCGACGGCCTTTGCAAGCTTTGCGTATATCGACGGGTCCATGCGCCATGATCCCATGCGATACGATGCATCCTTGCCGACGATCTGATACGTACGCGCTTCCTCCTGCATCTCTATGCTGCCGCCGAAAAATTTCGTCCGCTGCGGGACCGATGTCATGTCATTAACGGCGCCGTACAAACGCTGCGCCTTTGCCGTCTGCCCCTGGACAGCAATGTGTGCTTCGACGCGGTAAAGCCTGCGCTTCATCGTCGGGAGCGTTATCCGTGCGCGCCCATGGCCGTTCTCGTCGATGGTGCCGGCAAGTTTGCCTTCTGCTGCGCGTGATGCGTTCACTGCGTCGTACACGGCATAACTTCCGGTGAACGGCGATGAGCGTATATCGGATGCGTATATGCTCACCGCGGCATTCTCTGATTCTCCGACAGCATATACGAGCGTGCGCTTCTCGCGGTATTGTTCCATATCGATGGCGGCTTCGAGCTTTTTCGCAGGGGCGTAGTCGGAGAGGGGATTCGCCTCCACCTGCACGGCATCCATCCATACCGTCGAGAACACGGGCTTGCTCACGGAGTCGAGCATGAAGTAAAGTGCATAGACGCCGCGGTTGCCAGCGCTCGCCGATTCCTTCACCGGATCGGCCATCACTTCGACATCGTATGAGTAGCGCTTCCATTCGGTGCTGAGCGAGAACCCTTTGGTGAAACCGGCACGGTACCAGCCGCAGGCGATGTTCGCAGTGACGGGTGTCTTTTCATTGTCCGCTTTCGCGAAGAACGATATCGTGAGCTTCGTACGTGCGGGTATTTTGAATGCAGGGAATACGAGGAAGACCGAATCCATGCCGCTCGCGTTCACCATCTTCAAGCTGAATTTTCCGTGCGCGGCGGCCGCATCGGTTATCTCAGGATGAATGAATGACGGCCAATTGCGTATGAAGGCGCAGGGGACGGCATCGTGCCCCCAGCGCCCCGTTTCGAATGATGAATTATCGGTGATGAGGTTCGCTGCTGTCAGGAGCGAAGCGGAAAGCACGAGCGCGGCAAGCCGTTGTATCATGGTATGCCTCCGATGATGAGTATATGCACGGGGCGTACTACCGTCAAGTGTACGGAAGTGTCGGCGAGTGTACTATTGTCTGCTGCGGGTGGATTTTCATGCTCTTCGTGATCTGCGGTACGAGGCGGGGGTCTTGCCGGTGGCACGCTTGAACGCCCGGAAGAAGTATTTCGCGTCGCTGAAACCGCTCGCCGCCGCCGTGTGTGCCGCCGTGGCCCCGCCTTCGAGGAGACGCTCAGCATGCCGTATGCGGACATCGGTGCGGTAGCGGCCCGGGGACATGCCGGTCTCGCGCGTAAAAAGGCGCGTGAGGTGCGCGCGGGTGAGCCCGGATATGCGTGCGATATCGGCAAGGGATATCTGCTTCGAGAAATTCGTCCTGATATGCGTGACCGCACGGGCGACCGGGGATGAGTATCGTCTGCCGATCGATCTTGTAAGCGCGCGGGCGATGGCGGATGCCGCGTCGGCTGGCGTTGCGGAGCGATCAAGGCAGGAAATGACGGCGCTCTCGATGATACCGGCAATGCCGGGCGCAAGCGGCATATCATGCTGCGGGATGCGCGCGTCGGCAAGGAGCTGACAGCCGCGCCGTACATACCACGGGAATGATGCGAGCTCGGCGAACGGCATGGCGTAGCGCGGGAACGGATGCAGCCAGTGTGTATCGAAATTCCCCGAACGATTCCTGTCGCAGAAGAAGCGGAGCACATCCCGTGCGGCACGCGGGTGTGCCGTCGTTCTCGGCACGGCGAAGCATGATCCTTCGATATAGGTTGCGGCGTTCGTACCCGCCGGGCCGATCGGGCACAGGCCGATCTTGAAACGCTCCTCGAACGATGCACGGTAGCGTTCAGCGAGTTTCGGCAGCGCATCCGAACTTGCCTGTGCAAAGACAAGACGGCCGTCGGTAATATCTTCCGGCGTCTTCCACGATTCACGGGTAACGAATGCACGCGGCATGAGCTTGTGTATATGGACAAGATCGGAAAGGAAAGATAGTACCCCCTGTGCGCGGGGTGCATCGAACGCCATCGCGCCGTCTTCGGAGAGGAGCGATCCGCCGTTCGACCAGTAATATTCCAGGAATGTCTGCGCCCAGCCGTTCTTTCCGCGGAGCGCAAGGACGGGCCCCTTCCTGTTCTTCCGTATTTCCCTGCCGAAACGTACAAGCTCATCCCAGGTCCGCGGGATATCGAATCCGTATCGGTCGAGAATGTCGCGGCGGGCGAAGAAAAGTCCGCAGGCGATGTTCTTCGGTATCGCGTACTGTTTTCCGCCGGATGCGAATATCGCGGAGAGCGGATGGAGCGTGCGGAGCGATGCGTCCGGCACGAGGACGGATACCGGCAGGAGCATGCCGTGCTCGATCATCGCGGGGATCTCTTCTGCGAGAACATTGATGACGGCGATATCATGGGGCGCGGAGAGATCGTGCTTTACCACCGTGGTGATCTCGGATGCGCGCATTATTTCGACCTTGACGCCGGAAAAGCGGAGTGCACGGGCGAGCGCCGCGGCGTACTTTGCTCTATGGGCATAGGGTTCGCCGCTGAGGAAGACCGGTATTCCGGATGCCCTCATGCGCCGGTCCCTGCGGTTGTATGCACGGCCATCATATCCCCTCCGGGCGTGATTCACGGTACGCACGAGGCGTATCGGTGAACGACATGTCGAGGTGATGATAGTATAATTGCCTGCAATGTCAATATTTTCGGGATACGGGATGCTCGACCGTACAGAGGCGCGACAGGGAACGTTTTTCACAGCACCTCGCCATAGCGGCCGTTATGCTCTGCACGGCGCTTTTCGCCGATCTTTCTGTGCTCCGCTGTGCCGTATGGCGAGCCGATTTCTCTTGACATTTATATGTATTTGCGGAATAATGCAGGCAGTACCAAATTTTGTCAGAGGAGAAAAACATGAAACGAATCGTCTGTGTTCTTGCGCTTGCGGCGTTCGCGTTCGCGCAGGAAGCCCCGAAATTCGAATTGCCGCCGATAGGCGTCAAGCTCTACGGGTTCATCAAGGTGGACATGTCGTACGACATCAATGCCGGTGCTACCGTCAATGATGACCTCTATTTCTACGTGCCGCGCGTGAACGTGAACCGCGAATTCCGTATCGCGGCGAAGCAAAGCCGTCTCGGGCTTGATGTGTCCAACGGCACGTTCATCGGCGCCAAGATCGAGGCGGATTTTTCTGCCACGCCTACTTCCGAGCTCACGTACGCTTTCCTTCGTCTGAGGCATGCGTATGCAACGGTCGCTATCACCGACTGGCTTACGCTCCTTGCCGGGCAGACTTGGTATCTCCTTCCGATGCCTATGCCGGCAACGATCAATGATGCCGCGTTCGGCTATCAGGGCTGTCTCTGGGGACGAGCGCCGCAGTTGCGCCTGACCGTTGCCCCGGCGAATTTCCTTAAGCTCAATCTGGCGATAACGCGCCCCTCGCGCAAGATGATCGACGCCGAAGCCACAGCCGCGGGACTTCCCGGTGCGCAGGCAAATATCTGGTTCGGCAAACTTCTTGACGTGAAGGATGTTTTCGCATTTGACATGACCGTGTCCGGCGGCTATGAGCAGTGGATAACCAATATCGGCGGAACGTCCCAGACGTATTTTTTCGATGTCGGCGGGAGCATCAAGCTCGTGAATATGTTCACCATATTTGGGCAGTTCTGGTTCGGGCAGAACCTGTACGACTTCCTCGGCGGCATTGGACAAATGGGATACGGCGCCACGGGCGAGGTCATGGCCATGGGCGGTTTCGTCGACCTTAAGATCGATCCGATCAAGGAGCTCTCGTTCAACCTTGCCGCCGGTATCGATGATCCGCTGGATGAGCGTATCGTCCCGAGCGCGAGCGCGAAACTGATGAACGTAACCTTCATGGTCAACGGTACGGTTAGGATATTCGAAAAATTCTCGATAACCTTGGAATGTGACTACGTACGAACGACATACGGTCTTCCGACCGGCGCGGAAGTACGTGATAATTTCCATGTCATGAATTCGTACCGCTACGATTTTTAGCAACAAAAGTCAGAAAAAAGGACGGGCGCGTGCCCGTCCTTTTTTTATACACGAACAGAAGGGGATGTTCGTTTCGGCCGCCCCGCGGTCTTTTTACTTCGCCGTTGTACGAGGCGGGGGCAGCAGCGGATCGAGCGCCGCATCAATGTCATCGGTCTTGTAGGGCGTAACGGTCTCGGTCAGCATATCGATGCTCTCGGACATGTTCTTCGTGAGCGACAGGAGCTTCGCTGTCATCCGGTTCAGCTCACCGGCGCCGACGGCCATTTCCCCCATACTGCCGGCGATGGATCCCGAAAGCTCCCTGAGCGCTTTCATCGAATCCGTCGTTTCGCCCGAGCTTTCCATCACCGAGGTGAGCGTTTCGCGCATGCTGTTAAGCGATCCGTGTATCGCCGTATAATTGCTCCGCACGTTCTGGGTTATTTTGGATACTTCGGATATGGATATCACGATCTCGGACACCGCCTTCGATTCTTCATCGGCGGCATTCTTCACCTCATGGGTTATCGTGAACACGTTCTCGGATTCCGATGACAGTGTCGCAAAGCTCTTCTCGGTCTCACGGAGTTCCGTCGCAGCATCCTTGATCTTTGTCGCAATGGCCTTGAGCGAATTGTTCGCCTCACCGGCCTGCTTGTTGGAAATATCCGAGAGCTTGCGTATCTCTTCGGCGACGACCGCAAACCCTTTCCCCTGATCGCCCGCATGCGCCGCTTCGATAGCGGCGTTCATCGCAAGGAGATTCGTCTGCTGCGCGATGGAAACGATGACGCCGATGAATTCGTTGATAGTACCGACCGACGACAGGAGGCCGTTGATGATATCGGTGGTCTTGAGCATGCGCTCCTTGCCCTGCGTCGTTACGTCCTTGAGCATGGCCGCCGACGTCCGCGCCTTTTCGGTGACCGAGGTGACGCTTATTATCGTGGATGACATCTCCTCGATGGCCGAGGCTATCTCGGTCACGTTCGCAGATTGATTCTCAACGACCTGCTTAAGCGCGTTCGTGCTCGCCAGTATATCATCGATACCCCGTACGATACCGGCGATGCCGTGGCGCTGCGCTTCATTGTTCGCATCGGTCTTCTTCACCAGTTCGTTCTGCTGCTGAACGTTCTTTTCCACCATGGACACGGTGGCGGCGATCTCCTGTATCGTCTGTGCGCCTTCGTTCATGCTGTCGCCAAAAGCGCTGGCGCGTTCATGGGATGAAGCGCTGTTCTGCTTGACGAGGGCCACCAGCGACTGTACTTTCCCCGCGAACGTATTGAACGATCCGGCGAGCTGCCCGATCTCGTCCGTCGACCGCACCACGATGCGTTTACGCAGATCACCGTCGCCCTCGGCGATATTGTGGAGCATGTTCTCGAGCTCTATCAGCGGCCGCGAGACGATGCGGTCGAGGATTATCGCGAGCACGATCACCGCTGCGGTAAGGAGAGTCACAAGGAGGATGAGCGCGGTCAAGAGCGAACGGGCCAAGAGGGCGTTGATCGATGACTGCGTTATGCCGACATGAACGGCGCCGACGATCTCAGATGAGAACTCGACCGGGAGGATGAGCTCGAAGATGTCCCGACGCGGCGACACGATCCGCTGGCCGGCGTTCGTGAGCGCTGCCGGTGAAAAGTCGGACGCCGGTTCATATCGGTTGGTGTCCGCGGCTGCGTGGTAGAGCACCTTCGGCGTCCGGTCCGTAACATAGCAGTATACGGTTTCCGGATGCTTTGCGATATAATCCGAGAGTGCTTCGTTCATACCGGTGAGCGAATCGAACGAGAAGAACTGCAGTCCTTTTGCCGCGATATCGACGATGCGCTCTGCAGCGGTGAAATTCCCGCTGATATACGCTTCTTTATATACACGCCGCGTGCCGAGCATGTTCGGCAGCCACATCGCCACTGCAAAGGCCGATATGACCGGAACGACGACGATGATTATCTTAAAGCGAATGCTTTTCATGCACCGTACGGGGTATGCAGATCGTGTTGCGGCGTGTGCGCGCTATTTCGCGGCGCGAACGACGTTCGGGCCGGCGAGCTCAAGCAAGCCTACCGGTACCGAGATCCCGAATTTCTTCGCTTTCCCGAGGTCGAAGGCGACGCCGTTCTGCTTCGGCCATTCGGGGACCAGATCGCTCACCTTCTTGCCCTTGAGCAGTTCCGCGATCATGCGTCCTGACTGCACGCCGAAGGTGTCGAACACGGGGTATATCGACATGGTTGCACCGAGACCGTCCATGACATCGCTTCGGCCGAGCCCGCAGAGCGGTTTCTTTGCGGTTTGATAGACCATCATGGGGAACTGTTTGCTCACGCCCATTTGATCGTTCGCGCTGATAAAAAGGTCCACTTGCGCATCGAGCTCCTGCACATACGCCTTGGCGGCATCAGCCATCTGCTGCGGACCGGTCTCGCCGGTCACCGCGGGCACCATCCGATAGATGACCTGCATACCCTTGAGCGAAGGATCGCCGGCAATGGCGTCATCGAGCCACGTTTTATAGCTGTGCGACTGCGGCATATCGGCATAGATAAGGCCGATCTTCTTCACTTTCGGCATGACCTGCTTGATGAAAGCCAGACGTGATCTCACCGGTACGGGGAACGAAACGCCGGTAAAATTCGCCGTCGGGGCTGTTTTGAAATCGGCGATGATGCCGACACCCACGGGGTCCGTGACGCCGGCGAACACGAACGGCTGCTTCGTTCCGAACGCGGCTTTTTTTGCGGCGCGCGCCGGTATGGTGCCGTTGAGCACGATGACATTGTAATTCTTCGGGAGTTCTTCAGCAAGGAGCGCGGCCGCTTTCGTTTCATCGTTCTCGACGGAGACCGATACGACGGTCAGGTCCTTCCCTTCGACGAAACCGTTCGCGTCAAGGTATTTCTTACGCGCAACGGCGGCATCGGCAGGCCAGCCGGTCTTTTGTGTGTCGATGACAAGTATTTTTTTCTGTGCTGACAGCGGTGCTGCAATGACAAGGAGCGAGATCGAGCACAACGCGGCGAGCAAGAACGAGCGGATGAAGGTTTTCAAAACGTGCCTCCGGGAACGGGATGCCTCCATAATAGGGATGTATCTGAAAATGTCAAGGGTGCGCGTTTGTTCAGTCCGTTCTTTCGAAGCGTACTTCATCAATAAGTACCGTCCCCGTTCCCTCGCTCATCCCGACCCCGAGCGTGAGGGCTTCCACATCAGGCATGGTGATCACCCATTCATAGCGGCGGTATTCCCCTGAGACAGCATCGAATGCTTTTATTTTCAACTCGGCTTTTTTTTCCACATCCGCGATATTGTACTGCAGATGCGGCTTCTGCCCGCTTCCTTCACCGCGCTTGAAATATGCCGAAAAAATATAATTGCCTGCCGGTACACGGGTGTACTGCACGGCGAACACGCGCCCTTTCCCGGAGCCGGATACAGCAAGCGCATATTTCCCGCTGTTCGCGTCGGCGCTGATCGATATCGCGCCCGATGGATCGAAATTCTTATCGCGATACGACCAGATGCGCGGTTTGCCCGCGGCAAGTCCGCCTTCGCCGATATCCCCGTCTATCTCCTCAAAGCCGCCGTTCTGGCAGACGGTTTTCCGCGCATGAAGCACGGCGTTTTTTATTACAAGCGGTTTTGCGCTGATGATATAGGCCGCATTCGAGACCGGTACTGTCTCGCCGTCTGTGATGGTATTGGTCCGCCCCATGCTGTCATATGCCGCGATGCAGGGTCCCGCCGTGACAGATGCATGAGCGCTTGCGAATATGCTGAGGATTGTGCCGTCCGTTCTCGTGAAATAATGACGCACGGGGAATTCGTCGCTTCCGGTGAATCGATACATCCCCTTGTATGCATTGCACGTGCGGAGCATTTCCATGAACACCCCGGTTATGTGATATCCGGATGTCGGTGAATAAATGTAGCGGTCGGCGAACACCTCGGTCGTTCCCATGTTGTAATACCGCTCAGCACCTGCAGCGAGGAATTGTGCGTAATACTCCACGGTGGGCAGTATGCGCTTCTCATGGTCCTCTATCTGGAACCACATCTGCTCGGTCTGCCACCACGGCATTGCGGGCTTTTCCTTTTTGTACGCGGCAAGCCAGTCCTTCACGCCGTCGACGCCGGAATACCCGTGTATGTTGAATATGTCGCAGTAATTGAGCGCGCCCATTTTCATGAGCGAGAGCGGCCAGGCGCGGTCGCCATTCGGGGAGAATCCGCTGATGAGCACATTCGCTTTCGGGTCCGCCCGTTTTACTTCCGTGTACGCGGTCTTCAGCATCTCAAAATAGTCCTCCACTGATCCGGAGAACGATCCCGGCCGTGCCGGCGGGGCGAAATTCACTTCATTGTAAATTTCCCATGATGCGACAACGCCTTTGTATCGCTGTGCCGTTTCAAAGACATATCTGCCCCATGCCGCGGTATCTTTCGGCTTCCATCGCTCCGGGCGGCAGGCAAGGGGGTGCTTTTTCTTATGCGCTTCATCCGGTTCGAGGGCGGCCCAGCGCGGTGGATTGCCGAGGAGTCCCAGGATATCCAGCTTCGCATTTCTGCATTCGGACACATACGCGTCCGCCTGTGTCCATTCGAACTGCCCCTGCTCGGGTTCAATGTGCTGCCAGAGAAATACGCGTCCGCCCGCCCATGTTCGCGTGGAGCGCGCGCCGAGTTTCGTGAAGAATGAAGCCTCAACGTCGGTATCGCGGTGCTGTCCGTAGAATTTCGAGAGCGCACCGTCGGTACCCATTGTTCTCGGGAGTATCGATATTGCGTTGGTATAGAATGCATCATCTGCCCCGTGAATAGAGGTGATAATGCGATAGTAGTCATGCTTGAGCGCGAGCGGTATGCTGAACACGCGATGGACGCCGTCGGGCATGAGCGAGATGCGCGTATTTGTGGTAAAAGCGGATACCCCGTCGCTGTCGTATGCCTGTATGCTCACGCGGTATTCGGCGGCTTTATGTGCGACGCCGATGAATTCCATGAACGGCGTTTCGCCTTCGGTGTACACCTGCGTCTCAAAGCGCCATGCGGGAATAAGCGCATGATACCCGCATGAAGTATGCCACCGTGTCGTGCGGTAGGAAACATCGCGCATGCCGTTCGATGCGATGAATGATGTATCATCGTCGGCGACATGCAGCCGTCCGGGGTACACATCGCCTTCGCCGGAGGCACGCGTCGATAGTTTCATCGCGTGCACATTGAACGGCGGGAACATATCGGCTTGAAAACCGTGCGACAGGAATTCAGGACCGATGCCCTCCTTCATCGGCGTGGAGCCGACGGCCCTGCCGTTCACGAAGAGCGTAAGCGCTTTACCCCAGCTCATCGCGAGGTGAATCATCTCGTTTTTGACGTACGAGAACGAGGGCATGTCCACACGATAATAGCCTTTCCCGGTACGCACGAGCGCGGAAAGACCCCTGCCGGGTTCGGGCGGCATGAAAAGACAGAGAAGCGTATTGCCGTCCTTGCCGGGGCGCCTGGCCGGTTTCACGGCAAAGATGAATTGGCCGTCAGCGCTTGCGAATTCCTCAACCGGTTTGCTGAAGGAAAGCTCCACTTCCACCGTACCTTCGTCGGGGCGTATCACGCCGGTTGTATATCCGCGGAATAAGCCGGGTGTCGCTGAGAGCCCGTCACCGGCGGAAAGAAAAGCGGCGATGAAGATCAAGAGCACGGCACTTTGCTTCATGAATGATGCTCCTTTGTCAATGCTATCATGTATTCTGTATTCTATATACCGATGCCATTCCTGCGGCGAGGTCTATCTCGGTTATACCGCTCGCTGCAAGATGAGCATTGCCGTTGCTGAGCTCTCTGATCGTGTTGCCAAGTGAAAGCCGCGCGTGCGTTTCCTGTCCGAAATTGGCGGCGAAAATATAGTCGACGCCGTCATATCCGCTGACCCGTACCGCGCGTAAGCCCGGATCATCACATTGTATCTGCGCAACGCATTCTGCCATCCGCTTCGCTTCGCCCGATGATACGGTGCTTACGGCAAAACCGTTGTCGAACAGTACGGCGCCTTCGGGATAGAAAATATTGCCGATGGCACAGGTGAGGCATATCTCATCCGCGTACAAGCTCCCGAGTGTCGGCCTTGTCGGGCGGCATATCGCAATACGCCGTTCGCTCGGGCGGAAAATGTTGAACCGTTCGCCGCCATAGATGCGAAATAACGAAAGCTCATTATCGATGGAAAGCCATGGTGAATCGACGGGAGTCATTTCACCGCACTGTGGTATCCCGCTGAGCGTTGTCTCCCCGACAGCGCTTCGATACCGCCGTGAGCTGCCGTTAAAAATATCGTTGGGCATTTTCAGCCCGAGACCTTTCACTTCGGAGAGAATGGAATCCTTGGTCATTACCGCATGCTGCAGAACGACCATGGTGCGTGCATCGGGCAATGCCGCGGCAGCGACGAAGTGGCGCGCGAACGTATATTTTTCTTCACCTTCACCCATGGGCAGTGTTTCATTCCATTCGAGCTCTCCGCACGCGGTAAAACCGCCGTTGAACATCCTGTAATTGCACGCGAGTCGTTTCGGCACGAGCTTTCCTCTGGTACGCAGTTCTCCGTAGAGATTGTTCTGCCATTCCGCCATATCGCTTCGATGCGCCGGTACGCACTGTATCGCAGGACCGTCGGCACCCTTCCATACCCACGACGCGAGCCGATGTTCCGAGCGATGTACGGCCGCACCGTGAAAGTCCTCGTTCCATGCTGTAGTGACCGGCGGCGGCTTCGGCGAGGATGTGAGCGGGAAGTGACGGCGCCAGAATGACGCCTGCGAGAGCGTTACCGCGCGGTCGGATTCGAGGCGGGCGTAGTAGAAAAAACTATTATCCCGTACCGATGCGAGGCGTTTGGAAAGGAATGCCCCGTCACGATTCTCATCCATTTCGTGTGCGACGATGGAAAGCCAGCCCGCTTCAAATGCCGAAGCGTCATCACCGAAGCGATCGATGGCGAGAAGCCACATCGGGAGAGCATAGTCCTGACAGTAGCAGTACCGTGCGCGGGTGTCGCCGCCGATGCGCCAGAGGCGTCCGTCAGAGAATGTAAAGCCTTTCACGATACGCCAGAGGTCTTCCGAGTGATGATATACCTCGGGAGGCAGCGCTATCCCTTTGCGCTTCATATCGAAATGGAGCATGGCGATGTTCGAGAGGCAAATCACCATGTAGCCGACATTGAGATAATTGTGATGATTGAGCGAATATGCCTCGGTGAAATTAGGGCCGACATGCCATGCGGAGAGCGGTTTACCGCGGTACTCCTTGGCGGACGCGGCATCCGACGGGATGGAAATGCCGTTGAGGAAGAATGCCGTCGCCTTTTCGAGATAGGCATCGCGGCGCGCTGTGTCCGGATACGTGAGCGCTGTACGAAGAAGAAATGTCCCGTTCCATATATTCGATTCAGGCTTGTTGATGGAATGTTCGATGCCCGCGACGACGGGGTGCTCATCGGTTATCCAATCCGCTTCTGATATGAGCACGCGCTTGAGAAGCGACTTGTCATCGGCGGAAAGATGTTCCTCTATCGCATCGATGCCGTGCATCATGCGCTCAAGACCGAGGACGCTTATCCAGAAATGGCCCCATTGTCCGTTATCCGTGCACACGTTCGCTTCACCCTTGTGCGTGGAGAGCCCGTAGCGCAGGAGCGAAAGCGATAATGAACGGATATCATCGCGCTTCATACCGGTACGCTTTCCATCGAGTTCGGGCGCGGTACCGAGCACAGCGAGAGCGGAGAACACATTGAAATTGCTCTGCACCGGCCAATGGGCGCTTTCACCCGTACCATAATATGAAAGGTCGCGGTTTTTCGGGGATACGCGCACGAAACCGCGCATCGCATTCGCCCAGCGCTCGAGCAGGCGAAGATGATCCGTTGCTGTAGTGGTCATAAAAACTCCCTGTGATACCCTTAAGATAGACACGGTGTAAGCGAACGGAAATGGAAATTCATATCGTTTTCTTGTATACTATTACTGTATCCGAAAGAATAGTACAAGAGGCATTGTGCACGATACATTGGAAGACAGCGTTACAGCCATCGAGACCGAATTGGGGATATCGATGACCATCGTCGATAATGACGGCGTATTGCATACACCGGAGGGCATGTCCGTCTTCAGCCATGCGCGGCAGTCGCACCGGAAGAACGCGGTATGCGACATCGACTTCTGCGAGAAATGCATAGCCCATTGCCGCTACGAGATGAATGAAAAATGCCAGGGGCAGAGAACGCCGTTCCGTGAAGAGTGCTGGAAGGGCGTTGTTGAGATCGTTGTCCCGATGAGCTCAGGGGGGATTCACTACGGCATGCTCTATGCCGGTTCCTGGCGGACGAAGCTCACATCCCCGGCACGGCTTTCGTCCGCTTTCGCGGCGGCGTACAAAGCCCTCCCCGAGTACAGCGACGATCGTGCGGCGGCGCTCATGTCGATACTCGCGGTATACGCGGACGGCATCATCACACGGCTCAAGGAGATGAACACGCTTTCCTTCCCGGATTCGCGCGGGAATAAAGTGGCGACCTATATCCGCGAGAACGCTTCCGGAACGATACGCCTTTCCGATATCGCTGCGCTTCTCAGCATTTCAAGCTCGCGCACGAGCGTTCTCCTCAAAAAGATATTCGGTGTATCGCTCCCTTCTCTCGTTACCGCAGAACGGCTGAAACGGGCGAAGGCGCTCCTCGCCTCATCCGACCTTACCCTCGAAAAAATAGCATCCGCCACCGGGTTCTTTGATGAGTATCATCTGAGCCGTTCATTCAAGCATGCGGTGGGGATTACGCCGCGGGCGTATCGTCTGCGGCACAGAAAAGAGAATTGCTGAAGGGATTTTATTCCCGCCGACATGCTTTCAGGGCTGCAATGTATATTCGTCCATGTTTCGATTTCTCATCAAAATAAAATGACCCGAGTGATGAATTCCCCCTCTCTCACTTCTCTGTGAGAGAGGGGGAACGGCAAGTATATTCTCAGTATAACGGACATTTTCATAAGCCAAGGGGGTGAGTGTTCCGACACCCGCAGGAAAGCCATCATCCCTTCTGCGCAAAAATGCGCGCGCTCTGACGGCGATAGGCGCTCGGCGTAACACCGTAGCGCTTCTTGAACAGCGCGATGAAATGTGAACTGTTGTTGAAGCCGACGCTGTAGGCGATGCTGAGGATGTCGTCCGTGCTTGCGCGCATGCGGTAGGCGGCACGGTCGAGGCGTATCGTATTGATGAATTCAGTGGGCGTCTGCCCATAATGATCGTGCATGGAGCGCGTAACATGCTCCTGGCTTTTCCCGGCAAGTTCGATGAAGCGTTCAAGCCCGCGGGGGAAATTCTCCTCCTTCTGCATGGCATTGCATGCGGCGGAAAGCCACGCAGGCGGCGGATCAACGATCTCGGTGCGCGGCAATGACAGCATGGCTATGACATCGGCGATAAGCGATCGGCCGAGCATGCGCTTCACATCGGCCTTCGCCTGTGCGAGCACGCCGATACGTTCGATGAAGTGTCCGAATCCGTGCGGTGAGAGCGTCGTATGTGCCCGGGTCCGTACCGCTGCCTCGAGGTCCTTTATGCCGAGATAGACAGCGGCCGAATCCGCGAGCGCTTTCGTGAACGCGACATTGGTGAGGAGCGCATCCTCGCCGGTCGCCGAAAAGCAGTGCGTATCGTCGGGCAGTATGAACCAGATCGTGCCGGCATGGATGGTCGTATCACTCCCGTTATGATGATGTACGAGCGACCCTGAACGAACGATGAAGAACTCATGGAAATCGTGGCGATGCGGATGGAATTTGCGCTCGGAGGTGAAAAGCGAATCACCGACATAGACAGGAGCTTCAGCGGTGAAGAATCGCGCGCCTTTCAGTTGTTCTGCAGTCACGCGACTACCCCGCTCAGAGTATCCCTTTCGTGGACGGGATGCTTTCGTTCGTTATGCGCGAAGCACGGCGGAGCGCCACCGCGCTCGCCTTGAACATCGCTTCGATGATGTGATGCGCATTGGTGCCGTAGCTAAGGGACACATGCATGGTCATTTTTGCGCTCACCGCGAAGGCGCGGAAAAAATCGGCGGCAAGTTCGGTATCGAATTCGCCCACTTTATCGCGGGCAAGACCGTCGGCTTTATAGACCGCGTAAGGGCGGCCGGAGATATCGAGGGCCACATCGACGAGGGTCTCATCCATGGGAAGCGATACGTTCGCGTAGCGTTCTATACCTTTTTTATCGCCAAGCGCTTCCGCAACGGCCTCGCCGAGAACGATGCCGACATCCTCCACGGTGTGATGAAAATCTACGTTCACATCGCCCTTCGCTTTTATTGCAAGGTCGAATCGCCCGTGTTTGGCGAACAGTTCGAGCATGTGATTGAAAAAGCCTATCGGCGTGTCGATGGTATACGTGCCGGTGCCGTCAAGATCGAGAGAAAGTTCGATCTGTGTCTCTTTTGTCGTGCGCTCGCGCTTGCTTTTTCGCATGGCATTTCCCGCTGGAAGTATGCCTTTATTATCGGCAAACGGGGCCGAAAAATGCACTCCCCGGCCATCCGGAGCGGCAGAAAAGCCGTGTTCGGGGGTATGATGTCGTCAAAGCGTATCCGAAACGACTTCGGAACGAAGGTGATGCGAACCTGACAGCCGTCGGGCATGGGTACTTTCCATATACATCCGGGAACGGGCAATGAGCGTTCTCTCCCGGGTGTTCGGCATTCATACGGTGCATATTCCTGCTGATGAAGAGATTATAGCCTGACATATTGAGATCAGCCGCTTCTTTGTTCCAAGCGGCCTGTATCCCGGCATCAAGCGTACGCCACAGGGCCACGAGCGCCCTGAATTGACCCCGGCGGCGGAGCTGTGCCGGCGAACGCCTGTCCCTTGGAGGCGTATACCGCCGTACATAGCGTGTCTGTTTTCGGCGCTGGAATATCAGATCGCCCATCCTGCCGGATACGTGATCGACCAAGACACTATACTCGATCGCAGCCATCGACATCTCCTTCGGGCATTATCCAGTTTAAGGAAAATACCCCTATACATATATATACGGAATTCGCGTTACAAAGCCCCCCTATCGTGCCTCCCAAGGATACGATATTCCTTGCAAATACCCCCTATATAATTATTCTCCCGGACGGATACAGGGGGGGGCTTTTTTTACCCTATATGTAATTATACGAGTTGACGGATACAAGCCTCTATTTCGGGGCTTTCATGAACTCTGCGATGCACTTTTCCAGCTTCGCACGCGGGGCTTGCTGTATGCTCAGAAGCATTTCATGCGACACATGGTCCAGATCGAAACGCTGCTCTAATTCCCGCTGTATATGCATAAGAAGGTGCGCAGCAGCCGTGGCATCCGCCAATGCGCGGTGATGCTTAGTCGACGGCAGACGGAGCGTTTCCACGAGCGAGGAAAGCTTGTGGCTTGGTATCTCAGGGAACACGCGGCGCGAAAGCATGAGCGAACAGAGCATTTCCTTATCCCGCGGCCTCTTAAGCTTGATGAGCTCTGCATCGAGGAATTTACTGTCGAACGCCGCATTGTGCGCGACCAATCGATGCGATGCAATGAACTCGGTGACTTCCTGCATGACCGTTCCCACATCGGGCGCATGCCTGACCATGCTGTCCGTTATGCCGGTAAGTTCCTGGATGAAATAGGGGATGTGCACGCCCGGGTTCATGAGACTTTCGTAGGTATCGACGATAACCCCGTCCTCAAGGATGACGACGCCGATCTCGGTGGGCCGGGCGCCGCATTCAGGCGAGATGCCGGTGGTCTCAAAGTCTATGACGGCGAACGTCCCTTGTGGATGGGACGGAGATGAATGTGCATTATTTCCTGCGGGCATTGTCGATAGTATATTCCCGCGTCATCATACCGTCAAGGAGCATACATGCATTCGCCTTCGTATCCACCTGTTCAGCCGCCGTTGTTCCCGGCGATCACATTTGCATCCGGTGCTGCGGATGATATACTCTCCCGAATGAAGAATTCTTCATCAGGATATTCTGCCGGATGAACGCTTCGGAGGGGAGAATGCATACTGCGGTCTATCGTATGCTCGTCAGATTTTCTTTTGTTCTTTGTTCGATCGCGGCCGTCCATGAGGTGCGCGCTGACATAGGCGCGGACCTTCAGCTGGAATTGAACAAGGTCATTGCGCAGATCCCTGCTCCCGGAGGGCAATTGTATGTCAAGCTTTCGGATGGTACGGTCCACTCGTTGAGTACGGGTCAATTCTCGATCGTACCGGACAAGCCCATGACCGCGACATCCCCCATGAAGATGTGGAGCATCTCAAAAACGTTCACCCACGTGTCGATACTCATGCTGATCGAGTCGGGTGCGCTGCGTCCTGACAGGACGCTCAGCAGCATCGAGGAAGAGTTTCCCGACCTCTATCAGGGTGCCCTGAAGCATTATCCCGGCAGCGGCGCCGTAACGGTCCGGGACCTGCTCAGTCACACCTCGGGCATCATCGACTATATGGTGCTGCCGGAATACCTGAGCAACTGGAACCAGGTGCTTTCCCCGGGGGCGATCATCCTCACCGCATCGAAACATCAGGACAGTGTGCGTCCCCGGACACGATCACGGTATTCGAATACGGCGATGCTGATACTTGCCCGGATCATCGAATCGC
The DNA here is from genome assembly GCA_038043445.1 of Spirochaetota bacterium. NCBI lineage: Bacteria > Pseudomonadati > Spirochaetota > Spirochaetota bacterium. The sequence goes on along the minus strand of JBBTBY010000047.1, from coordinate 11,131 downwards.
TTTCCGGTATGCCGTACGAACGGTACATCGAAGAAAGGATCATACGCCCGATCGGCCTCAAGCACACCGCTGTCGCGGCACAGAACGATGGATGGGGTCCGGTGCATGGATACGACAGCGGTTTTCGCGAGGTGACAACATCCGTTTCACCGTCCATGGTATGGGGCACCGGTGCGGTCATCTCATGCGCATCGGATATTGGGTTGTGGTTCGAGGCGGTGCTGCATGCCAAGGTTCTTGCCCCGGCCACTGCAAAGGATATCTTCATCCCCGTAAAACTTGAAAATGGGGCTGATGCGGATTACGGCCTTGGCTTTCATATCAAAAAATACGCGAACGGCTTCGAGCTCTATGGACACGGCGGCGGGCCGCTCAAAGGGAACAGTGCGACCATGCAGTACTCCCCGCAGCTGAAGGCCTATGTCGTGGCAATGGCGAACGGAGCTTCCGGGAATGCCAATGTCCTCCTCGGGGCCATCGGATGGCAGCGAATAGCGGAATACAATCGCGGAAAAAAATAGGGGTTCATTGCTTTTTCACCTGCCGATAGTATAATGCGTAAAAATCATGCAAGGGACGCTATGGGACTGACCTACAAAAAAGCGGGCGTTGATATCCATTACGCCGACAGCCTCATCGACAGGATTAAAGCGAACGTAAAAACGACGTACACAAAGAACGTGTTGACACCCATCGGCGGTTTTGCGTCGCTCGTTGGATTTGATAAAAAGTACAAACAGCCGATCATGGTGTCCGGCACCGACGGCGTGGGCACCAAGCTCCTCCTTGCGAAGGACATGGATATTCACGATACCATCGGCATCGATCTTGTCGCCATGTGCGTGAACGATGTGGCAACCACCGGCGCACAGCCGCTTTTTTTCCTCGATTACATCGGCGTGGGTTCACTCGCGTCCATCCCCTATGAGTCGATAATCCGCGGCGTGGTGAAAGGCTGCAAGCTCGCCGGGTGTTCGCTCGTCGGCGGCGAGACGGCGGAACTCCCCGGCATGTACGGCATCGGCGAATACGATCTCGCCGGGTTCTCTGTCGGCGTGGCCGAGAAGAGCGAACTTCTTCCCCGAAAGAACATCATACCGGGCGATGTGGTGATCGGTCTTGCATCGAGCGGCTTTCACTCCAACGGCTATTCGCTCGTGCGCAAGGTCGTTGCGAAAGCGAAGCTCAACCTCAATAAAAAATACGATCTCCCCCGCACGCTCGGGGAGATGCTCCTTACGCCGACCATCATCTATGTGAAGACATTGCAGGCGCTCGTGAAAAAGGACCTCATCAAATCGGCGGCGCATATCACCGGCGGCGGCCTCATCGGCAATGCCACTCGTGTGATACCCGCGAAGACCGACATCGTGTTCCGAAAAACGGATGTGGCTCCGCGCGGCATCTTCACCTTCATACAGAAAGCGGGCGGCATACCGGATGATGATATGGTTGAGACGTTCAATAACGGCATCGGCATGGTCGTCATTGCATCGAAGTCGAAGGCGGACGCGGTGCTCCGTGCCTTAAAGCAACTGAAGGCGAGCGCCTGCGTTATCGGCGAGATGGCGAAGGGGACCGGCGAAGGCTTCATCCGATGACACGCGAATGCATGAACAGCTCCGCGATGAACGCGGCTATCGTCCGCATGGCGCGTGAATTCTGCGATCGCGAGAAGGATGCATCGACCTTCGCGTTCATCGGCATACGCTCGCGCGGCGACATCATCATGGAACGCTTCCGCACCGCCGTATCGTCCTTCGTGAAAACGCCCATCGATACCGGCACGCTCGATATCACGTTCTACCGCGACGACTTGAGCCGGCGCATTGAGCTCCCGGAAGTGAAGGAAACGCGCATTCCGTTCGATATCACGAACCGAAAGATACTCCTTATCGACGATGTGTTCTTCACCGGGCGCACGATTCGCGCGGCGATGAACGCCCTTTTCGATTACGGCCGTCCGTCGCTGATACGCCTCCTCGTCCTTGTCGACCGCGGCGCACGGGAGCTCCCCATCGTTCCCGACTACATCGGCACGACCGTCGATGCGAAGAAAGACGATATCGTGAACGTTACGCTCGCAGAGAAAGACGGTACGGATGCGGTCATCATCCAGGAGAAACGGGCGTAACATGGGCAGAAAAAAGATCGTCAGGAAGAGGACGGCCGCGAAAAAGCCGGCGCTCACCGCGCATTTCCGCTGTGCGGAAGGCTGCGACGTGCAGTACCCGCTCGATACCGTCGTCTATACCTGCGAAAAATGCGGCGGGCTTCTCGAAGTGCATCACGATATCGATGCCCTTGCGCAAAGGTCCGCGAAGGAATGGAAAGCGCTCTTTGATGAGCGTATGCGCACGAACACATATCCCTACGGCTCCGGCGTCTGGGGTAAGAAGGAATGGGTACTCCCGCACATCGACAAGGACCATATCGTCAGCATGTACGAAGGCAATACCAATCTCTTCTGGGCGCAGCGCCTTGAGAAGGAACTCGGCCTCAAAGAACTCTGGATAAAACACTGCGGGACATCGCATACCGGGTCGTTCAAGGACCTCGGCATGACGGTGCTCGTTTCGCAGGTGAACGCGATGCGCAAAAAAGGCGTCCCGATAACCGCGGTGGCGTGCGCCTCGACGGGCGACACCTCGGCCGCGCTCGCCGCGTACTGCGCGTATGCGGACATCCCTTCGATAGTGTTCCTCCCGCGCAACAAAATATCCGTCGCGCAGCTCGTGCAGCCCATCGCGAACCATTCCATCGTCCTTGCGCTCGACACCGACTTCGACGGGTGCATGCGCATCGTCAAGGAAGTGACGAAGGACAACAGGATATATCTCGCCAACTCCATGAATTCGCTCCGCATCGAGGGGCAGAAGACCGTAGGCATCGAGATAATCGAACAGCTCGATTGGCAAGTGCCCGATACCATCATCATCCCCGGCGGCAATCTCGGCAATGTGAGCGCGCTCGGCAAGGGACTGCTCATGCTGGAATCGCTCGGCATGATAAAGAAACGCCCGCGCATCGTGGTCGCACAGGCGCATAATGCCAATCCGCTCTATCGGTCGTATCTCACGGGCTTCCGCGAATTCTCGCCGATGACCGCCGAAAAAACGTTCGCCTCGGCGATACAGATAGGCGATCCGGTGAGCATAAAGAAGGCGATCGCCGTGCTCAGGGAATTCAACGGCGTCGTCGAAGAGGCGACGGAAGATGAGATAGCGGACGCCGCGGGCAGAAGCGACAGGACGGGGCTCTTCGTCTGTCCGCACACCGCGGTCGCGATGAGCGCGCTCTTTAAGCTCGTCGACAGAAAGGTCATCGACAGGAAAGAGACGGTCGTTGTCGTATCGACGGCGCACGGCCTTAAGTTCACCGATTTCAAGATAGGGTATCACACCGGCGCATTTTCCGGCATATCGGCGAAGTACGCTAATCCGCCGCTGGAACTGCCCGCCGATGTCGGTGCAGTTAAGGACGCTATCTCCCGAGAAATAACAAAGAGGAAATGATGTTCGATCTCCCTGTCGTCAATGCGTTCAGCTCCTCCGCGGTGACCATACTCAAGTCCTACTGCCGCACCGGTGTGAGCAAGGGCGATGTCATCGTGAAGAATTCGTTCAGCCCGCTCATGGGTGTGGGCGTGTTCATCGGCATCACCGGCATGCTCGACACGAAGCTCATGCTCGATATGGAAAAGGACACCGCGTTCAATCTCGCATCCAAGCTCAACGAAGAGACGATAGATTCCATCGATGATATCTTCATCGCCACCGTGAAGGAGTTCGCCAACATGGTTGCCGGCGGTGCCATCAACGAGCTTTCCACGCGCGGCATAGACCTCGATATGACCACGCCGACCTTGTTCATGGGAGAGCATATGAGCATCGTCGAGAAGGCGAACGAGGAGATACTGGTCATTAACTATGATACCGATATCGGCTGCATCGCCATGAATCTCATCATCAAAAAGAAACGATGAAACGCATCAAGCGCATATCCGTAACGATACCGGCAGGACTTCCCCGGAGGTATGATATCACCGTCGGCGAGGACCTGTTCGATGCGGCGGCCGCTTTCATCGCAAAAGAATTCCCGAAGCGGCGCATTGCCGTCGTTACCGATTCGCATGTGAACCGATATTCCGCACGCCTCCTGTCCGCGCTCTCCGCGGTCGGCAGGGGAGCGGACGTCTGCGTTCTTCAACCGGGGGAGCGTACGAAAAAGCTCGCAACGATCGAACGCATCACCGACCATTTTTTCGCCCGCGGCTATGGACGCGACAGCGTGTTCATCGCCTTGGGCGGCGGCGTTGTCGGCGATATGACGGCCTTCGCCGCATCGATATTCACGCGCGGCGTTCCCTTCGTGCAGATGCCCACCACCATCGTTAGCATGGTCGATTCGTCCGTCGGCGGCAAGACCGGCGTGGATACGCGCTACGGCAAGAACCTCATCGGCACGTTCGATCAGCCTCAAACGGTGTTCGCATCGCTCGATCTGCTTACAACGCTCCCGGACGACGAATATCGCTTCGGTTTCTCCGAGGTGATAAAGCACGCCCTTATACGCGACAAGGCGCTCTTCGCTCTCCTCGAAAAGAACATCGACAAGATCCGCGCGCGGGACATGTCATTCCTCGCAGACTGCATAGCACGCAACATCGAGATAAAAAAATCGGTAGTAGAGAAGGATGAGCGCGAGGGCGGGCTTAGGCAGATACTCAATTTCGGGCATACCATCGGCCATGCGATAGAACGCGCGTCGAATTACCGCATGAACCACGGACGCGCGGTGGGCTGCGGCCTTGTGTACGAATCGATAATATCGTCCGACCTGGGTCATCTCACGCAGACCGATGTGACGCGTATTGCCGACCTTCTTCGCGGGCTTTCTATCGTTACGCCGGCCCGTTTCGACCCCCGGCGGATAATTCCGCTCACGCGGGCTGACAAGAAGGCCGTCGGCGGGAAAGCGCGCTATGTCATGCTCAGCAGCATCGGCACGGTGCGTTCTGAGAAGGGTGTATACAGTTTTCCGGTGGATGATGCGGTTGCTTCACGGGCGCTTGCGACGAGGCTTGCATAGCGATGACGGTTTTCCGCGGGTTTTGGAACACTCACCCCTACGGCATAAAACAAAACCTGAAACAGATAGTGAACTTGCCTCTTCCCCTCTCTCACGGGAATGTGAGAGAGGGGAAGGTCAATGCCTGGGTGATTCTGTTTTGAAGAGATGGATAGTACGTTGCAATTTCCACCGCCGCCCGGCATGTCTCTCCAGCCAAAATCGGAACTAAATTTATCTGCTCCATTTCGAAATTGTTTTCGTAAATTGCCTTGAGTATCGGGATTTAAATACGTTTCTGATTTTACTGTCGAATACACCGTTGTATGTATTGTCAAAGAGATAATGAATATGAAAAAAGTTAGGTGTTTCATTTACTCTCTCATTGGCACTGCCCAATTAACGGTTTCGGTAGAAATTAACTTGCCTTGTAAGCTATATTCCAGCCCTCTGCAAATCCACCTTCATCATTTGCCGTAGGACTTCCAACTGAAATATTATAGCCCTTCCCCGGTTTTTCCTGATGAATGAATCGTATAAGTGGAATATTTGATTCTGGACTGAGGATACTTATATCTATTGCCGGTGCATTGGGTCTATAATTGTGTCGGCTATGAGAAACGCAATAATACTTGTCTACTGGGTCAGAATCATAATCAAGTCGTTTTACCAATCGTCCATATTTATCAAGATAACCAGTTGTGCGGGCGCCATACATCCCATTATCACTAAATCCTCCCGCATCAATTAAGAGCATATAGTTCCCATCGTACGTTATGGAGGCTCTCCCCTCAGGATTGCCAAACCATTCGCCGGTTTTTTCACCATAAATGTTATAAAACTCTAATTTCGAATAGGCGAATCCGCCACTGCCATCTATATCCCTAGCAAGAAAATCACCGCCGTCGGGGCTATTCTTGTTAACGAAAGCAAATTGTTTAAAAATGACTGTTGACTCGCCATGTGGGAAGTTGGTATAAATATACGCGCGTTCAAAGTACTGCATGGTCGAACCATTTTTTATTTGTTCAATTGCACGTTGATACGGTGGATAATTTTCAAATGTAGGCGAGTAGCTATTTATATTTGCTTTTGAAACAGGAACCGATTTCGCCGCAAGGCGAGCATTATAGGTTTTGTAATCATGACCTGTTTCAATACCCTTTTGAAGCTTAATATCTCCGATATATACATTTGCGGAATCTTCCTTAATCGTAACTTTCGCTTTTGCCCCTGACCTCGAGGAGTAATCACTGTAGTCGCTCAAATCCTTTTTTTGCGCCCAACCATACGTTTCAACTTTCGGTGTTGATATTTTCACAAAATAATCAGCCGTTTCTACAATTTGGACAAGCATGCCTTTACTGATTTTATCAACGACCTTGCTCGAAATATCCGGCAATTCATAAACATTGATGGCATTAGTGATCGTAGCGGTATTCTCGCAAAAGCCAAATACATTCGTTTTGGGAAGTGGTGCGATATTTTCTTTATCGACCTTTGTCCAAAAGTCCACATCATTAACCCTTACCAATACCATGCCGTCTTTTTCGGCAAGTATTATATCCCCTTTTTTTACTGAATATAATTTCTTTGCAACATATTTCTTTTCACTTTCAGGCATGACTGTCAATTGCTTTTTTTGAGGAGCGGCGCAGGATAGGCATAGTAAGGATAACCACAAAGGCGCTAAAGCGCAAATGAGATGAAGGTGTTTTAGAAAGATAGAATAGAAAGCACTTTGCATTTTTTACTGCCGACACCTGCAATACCGCCAAGTATACCACCCGCCGAATTCCTGTCAATTCAAACCGTGTCGCACCGCGTTTCGCTGCGGTGTCACCGCCCGCCCCGGCATCCATGCCTACGGGCGGCGCTGACAGTATATTCCTGTCTTCAAATAATATTTACCACGGAAGGAATTAATATTCAGACTGAATGCTTTTCCGTATGTGATGTGTTCTCCCCCTCTCTCACATCCCCGTGAGAGAGGGGGAGCCCCGAGGGGGTGAGTGTACGCCCTATCGGACAATAAATGAAAACGGGGAAGGCCTGCGCCCTCCCCGGATGTTCCGATGCATTATGATGCTTACGCTTTCTTGATCGCTTCGCTCGGGCATACGGCCACGCAGCTTCCGCAATCGTCGCATTTTGCGGCTTCTATCGTATAGATCGGGTCTCCCTCCAGTATCGCGCCTTTCGGGCATTCAGGAAGGCAGACTCCGCAGGCAACGCAATCTTCTGTTATTTTGTGGGCCATCTCATTACTCCTCATAATAATTTCGGGGATACTATAACAATAAATCCGAAAATGTCTAGCGCTTGCTGCCAGCATTCTTCACCGGTATGCGGAGGAATATCTCCTCCCCCTCGCCCACAAAATAGCCGGGGAGCGAATTCCACGCCCGTATCTCATCCATGCTTATCTTCAGTTTCATCGCAATGGTCCACATCGTCTCATTCCTTCCGACGCAGTAGATGACATCGCGATGGTCGTAGCCCGGCGGTTTGAGCCTCTTGAAATTGACATACTTCCCGAGCGCGATCTCCGCCTGGCGTGCCTCGTACTCTTTCTCGTCTATCTGCTTGGCGTTCCCGAGCCCGCTCACCGGGATGAGTATGCGTTCCCCGACCTGTACTATCTTTGACGAGCGCAGTTTGTTCACGTCCATGATGGCGGTTACGGGGACATTGTAGAACGCAGCGAGCTGCCAGAGCGATTCACCCATGCGCAGGGTGTGCTGCCGGAACGTTACACGCTCCTCGGGCGGTATCTGCGCGAACGTCTCATTGAACACGGCGGCTTTTCCCTTCGGGAGGCGGAGCGGATAGCGCATCGCCTTCGGCGGCGTTATCCACTGATTGAGCTCGGGGTTGAGCGTCATTATCGTTTTCTGATCGCACTCGATCATGGAAGCGAGCATTGTAATGTCTGCCGCATCGTCGATGTACACGACATCGTAGTGCCCGAAATCGACCGCGGGTGCGTTCACTTTGAACCCGTAACGCTCGGGGTTCTTCGCTATCATCGTGGCCGCGATGAATTTCGGTATGTAGCGCCTCGTCTCGTCCGCGAGCGCTTTCTTCTGCACGAGCTCCCAGAACACGTTCGTTTTATATCGCTTTATGGAACGTGATATCTTCCCCCCGCCGGCATTGTACGCGGCAAGTGCCAATACCCAGCTCTTGAAATTCGGATAGAGCCGTTTGAGATGCTTCGCGGCGGCGTGTGTCGATTTGATGGGGTCCTTACGCTCATCCACCCAGTAGTTGATGCGCAGGTCGTAGATGACGGCGGTCTGTGACATGAATTGCCAGATGCCGAAAGCGCCCACGGGCGACTTGCAGCCGATGACGAATTCGCTCTCGATGATGGGGAGATACGCAAGGTCTTCCGGGATATCATACTGCTTGAATATCTTTTTAATGTACGGGATATAGAGCTGCCCGCGATCGAGCGCCGCCTGGAACCAGCGTCTGCCGCCGGTCTGAAAACCCTTGATATAGGACTTCACCGTATCGTCGGCGAAATCATCAACGGTGAAACCGTCAAGCTCGATGATCTTTATCTCATCGGAAGCGGTCATGCGCTCACCGTACACCTCAAGCTCGAAGAGGTTCTCCCCGGCAAGCCCGCGGCGTACGAACTGCTCATATTCATAACAGGAAAATTGCGTGCCGGCGATGGCAGAGAGCATCAGCCAGAAGATGATCCGTCGAATGTGTTGTATGCGTTGCATTATCGTTCCGAAGCGGCAGCGTTATCGAATGGCCTCTGTAAGCGTTCGCGCACAGTCTTTGCCCGCACTCTGGACCATTTCGCCCAATACCGTGAACACCTCGTCCTGATGCCGGCGATTGGTGAGCGCGCTCGAATCGCCGAACACCTCGAATTCGCTCGTGTACGGGGATTCGACGTCCTTGACGATATAGGTTGATTCCGTGCGCAGTAAGTCGGCGTAGAGTACGGTGCCGTTCCTGTCGCTTATGCTTACCCGTGCCGACATCGCCTGCCCCCAGACCGAATGATAGAGGGTTATCGACATGAAGGCATCGGCCTTTACTTTCGCAAAGAGCGCTGTCCGCTCGGGGGCGGCATACCGCGAGAGGTCTATCGTGTCGCGCGCGACAGCCATGCCGTCGCGTGCGTTGACGCGCGTGAGCGCCTTGTATTCGGCGGCGTTCATCGCTTCGCGAAGGCTTATGATGCGGTAATTAGTGTTCCCGCCATTGAATGCCGTCTGGAAATTCGTCGCGATGTATTCCGCATATACCTGCGTATTGAGGTATTTCATGCGGTCGCTCTTTCCGGAGACGAACGGCAGTACTTTTATCGAACGGGACGACACGCGCCGTTCCATCATCTCGGAATCGGTGCCGTCGCAGGCGGAATTCACTTTCACCTGTACCAAGGCTATCGTCTTTATGCGGCGAAGGTCCTCTTTCGGAAGGCCGAATGTCGTGCAGGAAACGGTGAGCGCGGCGAGCGTGATGGATGCAAGAACATATTTTATCATGGGCGAATTATAACCGCTGGAGTTCAAAAGTCAAACACGCATTGAAATGATAACCCCTTACCCCGCCGTTTTCAATTTTTCTTCCTGAATGTTTTTTTGGCGCCCCTTTGCCCTTCAAAAGGCATGCGCCAAGGATGGCGCAGCTGGCGGCGGCCATGGATGGCCAAAGCCGCTACGGAAAGGGGCAGGGGGACAGGGGTTATTCTACCCCTCGATGCGCGACGACTCCTGTGTCACCCGCTCAAGATCCCCCTCGAATTTGCCCAGCATCGGCGACATGTCGGAACGCGGACGCACGAGGAGCATGATGACAAGCACGATGACGGCAATAAGGAGCACGGCGATCGAGATGATACCTGCGATGATGATGCCGCTCATGGTGATCTCAGGACGACACCGCGGTCTTATGCCGCTGTGATATGTGGTAGAGCGCGTTCCTCATCGGCGCGACACCGTCGCCGGTAGCCGCGGAAATGGCGAACACCTCTTCGATGGTGCTCCCGCGTATCCCTTCCCGGAATTCCCGGATCATCTCGGGGAGGAGCTCGACATCGATGAGATCGGTCTTCGTGAGGACGGCGATGGCCGGTTTTTTCGCGAGCTCATCCTTGTACTGCAGAAGCTCATTGAGGAGCGTCCGGTAGGCGGTGGCAGGATCGACCTCGTAGAGATCGATGACGAAAGCGAGCACTCGCGTACGCTCGACATGCTTGAGGAACGATATCCCGAGGCCCAGGCCTTCATGCGCACCTTCGATGATGCCGGGGATATCGGCGATGATGAAGCTCGCGTCCACATCGATGTAACAGACGCCCAGATGCGGCGTGAGCGTGGTGAACGGATACGCGGCTATCTTCGGATGCGCCTTCGTCAGATGCGCTATGAGCGTTGACTTGCCTGCATTCGGGAGCCCCACAAGACCCACATCCGCGATGAGCTTTATTTCGAGCCGATAGGTGAACGCCTCGCCGGATAATCCATGCTGCGCATAGTCAGGCGCACGGTTCGTCGACGTCGTGTAGAATTTATTGCCCTTGCCGCCCTTGCCGCCGCGTGCGCCGATGAACGTTTCTCCATCCCTGGTAAGATCGGCAACGACAGCACCATCCTCGGAGAATATCACGCTTCCCTCGGGGAGCCGTATGATGAGGTCGTCGCCCGCCTTTCCCGACATCATACAGCCTTTGCCGCTGTCGCCGTTCCTGGCGAACAATTCCCGTTTCGTGCGGAGCTTGTAGAACGTTGTCTCGCGCCGGTCGCAGATGAAAATGACGTCGCCGCCTTTGCCGCCGTCGCCGCCGTCCGGGCCGCCCTTGGGTACGCCCGCCTCGCGGCGGAACGATACTGCGCCCGGACCGCCGTGACCGGCGGTGACTGCGAGCGTTATTTCATCAAGAAAGGGATCCATGGTATGCCAGATGGTTCTATTTGCGGGTCGATCGTGTCGGCAGTATATCACAGGCGGGTGTGAACGCAATGAGCCGCTGGACTTGAAAATTCCCACCTTTCAAAGCTGTTTAAAATTTCGATATCATTGTACAATG
>JBBTBY010000046.1 GCA_038043445.1 Spirochaetota bacterium | reverse complement strand
AGTATGATGCCCTTCGATCCCCCTTCCGGTATGTCCTTGTTCTTCTTGTTCTGCGTGTATGCGAGATTGAAGCATTCCTCGAAGGTGTTATTCGCGTTCTTTACATAATCGTCATAGTTCGCTGAACGCACGATGCGAATCCCGCCGCGCGCGATATCGGTGAAGCGTACATGGAACCCGGTGAAGCCCTGGCCGACGACGAAGAATATGCCGAACGGACGGGCGGGGAAATCGAGGCCGTCGAGGAAATCGGATGAGAGCCGGAAGGAGAGCGCGCTCTTTTCCGGAATGAAGAAATTCGTCCGTACGATGGACGTAAGGAAGAGAAGCGCCGTATCGATGACCGTTGCTTCCATGTTCGAGAGCGTCATGGCCCTGCGCTTCTCGCTGAACGCAGCAGTAAGCCGCGCTGCGTCGCCGCTCCCGGCGGGGGAGAGGCGCGATGCGAATATCGCAAAGAGCTCCTTGATTATGTCGGGCCTGTCCGCGAACGCATCGGCGATGGCGTTATACCCGAAGCGGTCCTTGTCCATGCGGCGCTTTATCGTCGTGATGATCTCGGAGAGTTCGCCGTCGCCGGCAAGACGATGCTTAAGGAGCGCGAGGGCGCTGTCGTTCGCCGAGGCGAATTGATGGACGAAGAACGATGCGGCATTGATGAAGAGCGCTTCCGGTGCCGTGAGCTCACCGGCATCGACGAGCGGCGTAAAGACGTTCTCGCGCAGAAGGCGCGCGTCAGAAATGTTCCGTGCGATCGCTTCAGGGAATGCGGAGGAGGAGTAACAGGAGATGACGATGATCGGGAACTTCCCGCTGAACCGTGTCGCATACATGCGTGTGAGGGCGACGCCCGTGCGTGCGATGGCTCGAGCGACCGGGGATATGCATCGCCCGGTGTGGAGTGCGGGCATGCCTATCATGAGGCGCTGTTCACCGGTCTCCGATTTCGAAGAACGCTCGATGACCATGGCGTTGGCGGCTGCTGTCTTTTCCCAGAGCGATCGATACCGTTCCGTGCGGTCGTTGCCTTTTACGAAAGCCGGCGTCATGACGGCATCGAACGATGTCCCCGTGTTCGCATCGCCCTTTTCGACGATGAAAAGCCGGAGGTCGCCGTGCACGTACATGGCAAGCTCGAACCATCCGTTGGAGAACGTGTCCTCTATCTCGCGTTCTACCTCGCGGGCGACATCGCGGTGCGCCCAGTATATCGATGTGCCGTCCGGCGATGTGTAGGAGAGCTTCATCCCGGTATAGGCGGCGGAATCGATGCCCTGTATCTCGTAGAAACGATTCGTGACTATCTGCGCGGCTATGCTCTCCGGCGGTGTCGTGTCGAAATAATATTTCGGGAATTTGAGATCGACTATCCACCATTTCATCTCCTGGAGCATGCGCTCTTCGGAGAGATCATCGATCTTGTAGTAGTCCTCCCAGCGGTCCTTGCGGTAGGAGCCGATGCGCATGGCATCGTACACGGCAAGGAGCATATCTCGGGAGAGTCCGGACCGGGCATGGATGAAGTCTATGACGATGCCCTTGGGCGAAACGACATGGGATGCGATATCGCCTTCCGCAGCGTTCGGGAGCATATCACCGAGGGCTATGCCGGAATCGCCGCGTCTGTCCATGAGCCATTTGAGCCGTGAGAGTATCGTCCTTTCGTCGAAGCTAGAATCGGCGAGGGCCCGGTCGAAGGCGGCACGGAGAAATGCCGCTTTCCTGCCGGAGCGCTCTGCGAGGGACGCAAGTTCGTCCGCGATAGCGCCCGGTGCGAGTGCAGATGATGTTTTCATACCGTGCTCCATGCCGTCAATAGTAATCTCAGAACGCTTCACTTCAATGGATTATATCACATATTGTATGGATTTTCATGCGGCGGGCGGTATTTCAATTATCCGATATCCGGTATATGAATTCGCCATGACGTGCGGAGGAGCATATGATATTCGGTGATCTTGCAGCGCTTGATGGCTCGTATACGTATCATCGGCGCGGTACGAAAAAGGAATTGTTCCCTGACCTCTTCCCGGATGCCGGCGGCGCGAAGGGGAAGATATCGTTCGTGAAGGGCGGGCTTTTTTCAGGGGCGACGATCGGCTGGAAAATGACATCGGTGCTCGACATCGGCATCGATATACGCATCGATCTCGGTGAACGGTGTTTCATCGACCGCATCGCCATAGCCGTGGATGTGCCTGGCAGCATTGCGGCCATGCATGTCCGCGCGTCCACCGACGGGAAGGGTTTTCATGCTGTCGGGAACGGCGTATCCCATGAAGGTGTCATTACCGCGGTGATCGGTATTGAAGCGCGGCATCTCATCGTACGGCTTTCCGCAGCGTTCAGGAATATCGTGATGAAGCAATGCTCCATCACCGGCCACACGCTGCCTGCCCCTGCGCTGTTCCCGCTGCCGGTGAAGGCGCTGTTCCCTGCCGTGAAAAAGAAGCTCAGGACAAAGGACGTCGTCGTCTTTACGGAAGATACTGATGATGCCTTCGCCGTCGGACGTCTTTTCGTGGATTCCATCGCAGAGGAGTTCGGCCTTGCATTGCCGGTGCTGCGCGTTGCTTCGTTCGCCCCGGATGCGGGGCGGATATTTATCGGCAGTTCGGATGCCGTTTTGCCGGAAGGATTTTCCATCGTTTCCGACGGCGTCTCGGCCCGTATGACGGCGAGCGATCCACGCGGCTTGGTGTACGGCGTGCATGCGCTCATGTCGCTGATACGCGCGTATGGTGCCGTGCCTGCGTGCACGATAGAGGACCACCCATTGATGCAGATACGGGGCATTCATCTGGGGCTTCCCTCGCGCGCGGAGATCCCGTTCATGAAGCGCCTCATCGACACCGTGCTCGTGCCGATGCGTTACAACACGATATTCCTGCAGATAACCGCCGGCATGCAGTTCGACAAGCGCCCGGAGATAAACAAGGCGTGGTTGAATGCGAATAAAAAAGCTGCGAGCGGGGAATGGCCGCCCGTGCCGCACGGTCCGATGATAGCCGACGGCGGTGTGCTTTCCAAGGATGACGTGCGCGGTATCGTCGACTATGCGAAAAGCTTCGGTCTCGAGGTGATACCGGAGATACAATCCCTCGGTCATGTGCAGTATCTGACGATGACGTATCCGGATATCGCCGAGCGCGCGGAGCGTACGGCTGACAATGCCGATATCGTGAAAGAGGATGCGCGCCCGGATGAATTCTATCCGCACTGCTACTGTCCGTCCAATGAGAAAAGCTATGAGATCATTGCCGATGTCATCGACGAGATCATCGATGTGGTTCGCCCGTCGCAGTATGTGCATATGGGGCATGATGAGGTGTACACCATCGGCGTCTGCCCGCGGTGCAAGGGGAAGGATGCAGCCGATCTCTTCGCGATGCATGTGACACGCATGCATGACTATCTCGCAAAGAAAGGGCTAAGGATGATGATGTGGAGCGATATGCTTCAGCCGATAACCGCGTATAAGACGCCGCCGGCTATCGACCGCATCCCGAAGGATATCGTGATGCTCGATTTTATCTGGTATTTCCATATGGATAAGGACCTTGAGGATGGTCTTCTGTCGAAGGGGTTTCAAGTGATGATGGGGAATATGTATTCCAGCCATTATCCGCGCTTTGAGACGCGCCGCGTGAAGAAGGGCATCGTCGGCGGTGAGGTCTCGACGTGGGTGAAGAACAATATGTACACGCTCGCGCGAGAAGGAAAGATCTACGATCTCCTCTATTCAGCGAACATGCTCTGGTCAGGGATGTATCGTTCCGATATGCGGCGTGCGTATGATGCCGCTGTCACAAAGATGCTGCCGCGTATACGGTCGCGGCTCAACATTGTCCCGGCGCCGTCGCAGGCGGAGAAGCGGTCGTTCACAAGGATACCATTGCAGGGCGTCTCGGCGCCGGTGGCTTCCGGGAAACGAAAGTTTCTCGGCATACCGTTCACGGTCGGTAAAGCGGCTGCGGTGGAAGGGAAGGCAGTGAGCGAGCGGCGTTTCCCTTCCGATGCGCAGATAAAGATCGGCAAGACGCTCGACAGCATCGTATTCGTCCACACGGCGCTTGCGAACGCGGAGCGCATACCGTGGAACGATCTTGCGGTGATCGCATCATATGAAGTGATCTATGCCGACGGATCGAAGGTACGTGTGCCGGTAGAATACGGCGGGAATATTGCGGCGATGCATCGTCGGTATGCCGAACCGCTTACGCACAGCATATACCGGCATGAGGGGTATATCGCCACATTCCTTGCCGATCCGTTCATTGCGGAAAAGGATGAGAACGGTACGGATATTACTGCGTACGGGTATGAATGGCTCAATCCATTCCCGAAGAAGATGATTCGGTCGGTGAACATGCGCGCCGAGGGCGATACTGATGCCGCTGTCATGCTGCTCGCTATGACCGGGGTAAAGCGTACGTAGCTGCGCGGTCCTCTCCAGGGTGCGAAGGTAACTGTTTAGTGGCGCGGCTTTACCTGCGGTCTGTCGCCGTAGGTGATGTTCACAACATCGCCGTCGCTGAGTATAGACTGCCGTGCCGCTTCGACGACGAGTTCATTGATCGATGAATTCGCCGGTGTTGCGATAATGCCTTTCGCATCGACATCCTTTATGATGCGTTGGCGTTCGGCGAGCGACTTCTTCGCGTCCATACCGTCCACCGCGCCGCGTATTATTCCGACCGTCCCGAGAATGGCAGCCACCGAATCAAAGCCGTATCCGACCGGCTTATATCCGTCGCCCTCCCATGGAACGAGCTTGTAGAAATCCGGGTTCACATAGTTGAATTTCTTCCCATCGGTATATGAATGCTCGACACCGCGGAACTGATCGCCGTGCCGTATATACCCGCATTGATCCTTGGATTCAAAATACATGACAAGTCCCTGCTCATTGCTCCCTGCCGCCTCATCCGGATAGCCGAGCCCATCGGTCACGTTCAGTATCGCGCCGTTCTCGAAGGTCACGCGCCCGTTCGCCCAGAGATAGCCCTCGTTCCCGTTGGGGAATTTCCCCTTTACGCCGGTGACTGACACCGCCACGGGCTTGAGATGCGTTATGAAATAGACAAGGTCGACATAGTGACAGCCGACATAGACGAACGGGTCGGTCTTATCGCAGGTGAACCAGTTCTGGAAATTCGAATGACGGTAGTAATAGGGCTCTATCATCTTCGCTTCGCCGATGACGAATTTGCCGAAGCGCCCGCGCTCGTATTCGCGGCGTGTGATGAGCGCACGGCGGTCGAATCGCTTGTGATATTCGATGCCGACGAAAAGCCCCTTCTCGTGGGCGAGATGTTCGAGTTCGACGGCCTGTTCGTATTTGAGCACGAGCGGCTTTACGCAGAGCACATGCTGGTCGTGGGTGAGGGCAACCTTTACGACATCATAGTGGAACTGGTCGGGCATGGCGACGACAACCGCATTATGCGGTTCCATTTTCGCAATGACCTCCTTATAGAGTTCAGGA
This sequence comes from Spirochaetota bacterium, assembly GCA_038043445.1. Lineage (NCBI taxonomy): Bacteria > Pseudomonadati > Spirochaetota > Spirochaetota bacterium. Next base: position 25,588 of record JBBTBY010000046.1, on the reverse strand, counting down.
TAATTCTTCTTCGGATCATCGGATAGTGACGGATATGCGTTGAACGAAAGGCCGGGAAATGCCTCGGTGTTCTCCTTGTTCTCCACAAGCGCCTTAAGCGGCGGATTGTTGAGCGCGCAAACGTTGATGTTCTTTACAAGTCCGTCGCGCTTGAGCTGATAGATGGACGGGAGGAGGAGGTCGTTCGTTATCATCCCCCCGCCGACTATGGTCACGTCAAATGGTTTTTTGTTCATGGTGCTTCCTTTCGTTCAGAGTGCACGGGGCTTCAGCCCCGTGTTCTTTTCCAAAAGCGTACACCGGGTTGAAACCCGGTGCTCTTTCTGCGTTCATTTTCCTTTGCACACTTCATCCACCGCTTCTTCGAACACGGCAATGCTCTCGCGAAGCGCCTCTTCCGAAATCATGAGCGGCGGCGCTATCTTGATGCATTCCCCGCCGACGCCGACCGGTGCGAACATGAGAAGCCCCTTGTGCATGCATTTCTCGTTTATCGCCTGTGCAAGATCGGGGTTGGGTTCTTTCGTCCCCGGCTTCACCGCCTGTATGCCGGCGACGAGGCCGCGCCCCTGCGTGCAGCCGAGTACGGACGGATATTTTTTCTGTATGCGGCGAAGCTCCGGTATGAGTATGTCTCCCATCTTTGCGGCATGCTCAACGAGCTTTTCCTTTTCGATGAGCTTCAGATTTTCTATCGCCGATACGACAGGGAGCGGGCTTGCTGAATGCGTCGATGTCATGGAGCCGGGAGGGTAGAGGCCCATGATGTCCTTTCTGCCGATGACGGCCGAGATGGGGAGCGAGGACGATATCCCTTTCCCGCAGGCGATAAGGTCGGGCGTTACACCGTAATGCTGATACGTGAACATCTTGCCCGAGCGGCCGAATCCGGCCTGCACTTCATCGTAAATAGTGACGATGTCGTACTGCTTTGCGAACGTCTCCATCTTCTGCGCGTATTCATCGGGCAGGAAATCCGGTCCGACGCCCTGATATGATTCCGTCATGATGCCCGCTATCTCTTCCGGCGTTACGCCCTGGTCGGCGATGCTTTTAAGGAAGAGATCGAACGATGTGTTCTCGTTCTTGTAGCCGTCGGGGAACGGCACCTGAATGAACGTCTTGCCCTCGTCGACTATCCATTTCTTCAGACGGTCATTGCCGCCGGCGAGCTGCGCGCCGAGCGTGCGCCCGTGGAAGGCGTTCTTGAAGGAGACGAAATACTTCTTCTTCGGGCCATGCTTCTCAAGCGCGTATGTCTTTGCGAGCTTGATGCAGTTCTCGGTCGCTTCGCTTCCCGTGCTCAGTATGAACACGTGATAATGCTTCGGGTCCGGCGAGAGTTTCTGCAGCATGCGTGTAAGGTCGCGGCGTCGCTCGTGCACGAACACATAGGTGGCAAGAAGTTCCTGATCGATGACCTTCTTGAGCGCATCGCGTATCTCCTTGCGGCCGTGGCCGGCATTGGTGATGAGCACCCCCGACGACCAGTCTATCCATTTATTGCCCCACTTATCATGGATCTGAAAGCCTTCGGCCCTGTCCCATATGACCGGCGGCTGGCCCATCATCGACTGCGGTTCGCTGTCGGCAAGGTCCTCAAATATCGGGAGCGATTCGGGAACCGGGAGTCTGGTCTTGATGACGCGGTATTTCGTCTTGACCGGGGGGACATCTTTCGGGGTGAGATCGTACTTGGCCATTGCATGCTCCTTTCGATCAGCCGGTATCGGCTGTATGCACAGTGTGCTTGTGCGTCAAATATACTGCTCTCGCGCGCGCAATCCATGGACTTTCGGACGAATGATATGGATTTTTGTCCGCGTGTGTATTATAATCTTATCATGGCTTTACGCGCAACACAACTGCTCATGTCATCCGAGCTTCCCGATGCGCTTAACGCCTTCGCCGCATGCTTTGATCTGCGCATCACCGTGTTCGACGAAGCGGGGGAGCGCATCGTTACCGGCGGGAGCGGACGGCAGATACCCTATTGCCTCGCGATAAAACGCTCCGGAGCGGGACGCATTGCCTGCAGGGATTCGGACACCACGCTCTTTGCGCGTGCGCGTGCAGAGAAACGAACGGTATCGCATGTCTGCCATGGCGGACTTCTTGAGGTCGTACATCCGGTTTTTGTGCAGAACGTGTTCTCGGCATACATCATGCTCGGGCAGATAGCGCTTACCGGACGCCTGCCCGGGAAGCGCGGAAAGCTTCTCACGGGGAAGACCGCGTATACCGATGCTGAAGTAAAGAACATCATACGGCTTTTCGAGATACTGGTCCGCTATATCGTCGATCATCGGCTCCTTTCGATACGCACCGATGAGAAATTCGAGCTTGTCATGGACTATCTGCGTACGCATTTCCGCGATCAGGTGACCATCGATGATGTTGCGGCGCTCGTCGGTCTCGGGAAAACGGCGATGACGAAACTCTTCCGCTCGGTGACGGGAAAAACGTTCAAGGAGACGCTCATCGGCATGCGGCTCGATGAAGCGGACAGGCTCATGCGCGAGTCACCGGAAAGAACGGTCAGGGAGATCGCTATCGCGTCGGGATATCAGGATCCGCTTTTTTTCTCGCGCTCATACCGGCAGATGCGCGGAATAACGCCGAGCGAGTACCGGGCAATGCTTCACCCGGCGAAATAAAGGGCGAGAAAGTTTCTTGGGGGCGCTCCCCTCCTCAGCGGTGAAAGGGGCCGGGGGGTTCTTATACCGTGAACGCCGCTTCTTCCTGCGCGAGAGCAAGGGCGAGCTTCTTCTTCGGGTGCATCACTTTCAGGTATTCATTCGCTTCGGTCAGCATCTGCTCAAGCTCATCGTCGTCCGCGAGCGGGTCATAGTGGCAGAACACGAGTTTTTTCACCGCGGCGTCGCAGGCGAGGTCGATATCGATATTGCATGAGCTGTGGCCCCAGCCGATCTTCGCGATGAGCGAATCGGCGATGGAATACTGCGCATCGGCGATGAGGCAGTCGGCACCGCGGAAGAAATCGACATACCCGCGGAATTCATCGGGCGGGCGGTCCATGAATTCCGAATCGGTGGCGTAGATGACGGTCTTGCCGCCGCGTTCGATGCGGTACGCGTAGCATCCATTGGGGTGATTGAGCGCGTGGATGCGTATAGTGAACCCTTGTATCTCATAGCTTTTGCCCGGTTCGAGTATGGTGGCCGAGCGCGTGGATGCGAGGTCTTCGTATGCGATCGGGAAGAACGGGGGATTGATGTATTTTGATATCGACGAGAGCACATGGTCGTGCCCGCCGTAGAAATGTATCTTGCTGCCGGGGATGAATATGGGCACAAAGAACGGTACGCCGTGTATGTGGTCGACATGGAAGTGCGAAAAGAGTATATGCGCTTCGATGCCGCCGTTCTTCTCGCGCATGAGCTTGTTGCCGATGGCGCGCAGCCCGCTGCCGCCGTCGAGTATGATGCGTTTGTCGCCGTCGGCTATCTCGACACACATGGTATTGCCGCCGTACGTCGTTGAGAACGAGGCGCTCTCGGCTTTCATTTCCTGAGCGATGCCCTTAGCGGAGCTTATTTTTTTCTTGAGAACGGCGTTCATCGCCTGCACGACCTTTCGATTGACCGCATCACCCGAGAGGGGGGTTGGTATCGATCCGCGAACGCCGTAGAACGTGACCGTCATTACCGCCTCAATGACACCGGGGAAAGTTCGCCCCGGCAGACAATAGATATACTTCATTTGTATTATCGGCAGTTGTACGGCTAAAATTTACCGGGAACGGTATATCGCACCCCGATTCTCGGTTTTTCCCTCGGTACGCGCCTGGGCTGCATGTTCCCTCTTATGACCATCGATTCTCGGTCAGTCTTGCCGAGAGTACAGGTTCAGTGTACTATGCCGAAAAGCGGGACATCGTGCGCTATCGCAGCGGAGGCCGAGTATGGCTGAAAAAGGGATAGGTTCGTTCGAGGAATACAGGGCATTGACCTTATCCGCGGTCAATGCGTATAATGCCCGGGATTTCGAGAAGGCCCGGGTGAAATTCACGGCACTTTCGGCGGCGAACCCGGCGAACATCACCGTTCATGAGATATTATGCGCCCTTTGCCTCAGGGCTAAGGACCTTTCCGCGGCCGAAAAGGAATATGCCATTATCCTTCGGTTAGCCGAGGAGCAGCATATACCCATACAGAGGCCGCGTACGTTCAATGAACTTGTGGCGGAGGCCGGCGATGAGAGTATGGCAGTCGCATCGTATCAGTATGCCATCGATGATGCGACGGACGATCCGGTGTTGTCCGTGAAGTCGGCGATGCGTCTGAGCCACATCTATATGGCGCGCGGCGACTATAGAGAGGCGGAAACGATACTGGCACGCATGAAAGAGCGTCTTTTGCAGGGGGCGGGGTGATGGGCGGTGCATCGACGGCGAACGCCGAAAAACGCGAGTATATCCGCATCGGATGCATCGGCCAGAAACCGCCGTTCATGTATAACCCGCAGACCGCATCGCTGCAGATCGATACCGGTCTCATAGCCGCGGTCAGGGATTTTTCCATAGAGATAGAATGGATAAGCTTTGAGGAAGGGATACGAGCATTTCTCGCCCGTGAGGGGTATCGCGACTATGACGGCATACTCGGCGCCATCGTGCGCGGAGAGCGGGATGACTGGCTTACGCTTCAGGAAAAGCGGCCGTTCGTCGCCTGCGGGGAATTCGTGCCGTTCAGCCGGCTCAATTATGTCGAGAACGATGACGTCATGAGCGGGCGGCTTATCACGGAACACTTCATCGATGAGGGGCATGTATCGATAGGGTTCATGAGCCCGTATCCGCATGCCTGGGCGCAGGGGCGATATGACGGCTATATCGGAACGCTCCGTGAACACGGCATGGAGCCGGTGCGCGAGCACATATTCGGGATGGATTGTCTGACCGGAACGCTCGATCCGGTTTTTGTCGGTTTCACGCATCAGCGTTTTCCGGAGATAGCGACGATGTATGTCGAACGCCTGCTCTCGCTTGGAACGAGACCGTCTGCGGTCGTGTGCGCGAACGATAACACAGCAAAGTTCATTATCGCTGCCATGAAGGAGCGCGGGCTTCGTGTGCCGGAAGATATCGCGCTCGCCGGCGTCGATGATGCTATCGAGCGGGGTAATAACCGGTGGCGGACATCGAAGCTCACATCGGTCAGGCAGGACGGATATGCACGGGGGTACTGGAGCGTGGGACTGCTCGTGGATATCATCGAGGGGCGGCGCAACCGCGACGGTCAGTCGATAGAGGTCCCGCCTCGCCTCATCATCCGCGAGACCTCCCTCAAACGGTCGCTCTCGACTGCGGGGCGTACGGCGCTCGCGTTCAGGCGTGCGGTCACGGATTATATCGAGATGAATTTCGCCCGCGACAATGTGCTTCCGGCGGTCGCCCGGCATGTCGGGGCATCGACGGAATATTTCCTGAAAAAGTTCCACAGAACGACCGGTATGAAATTCGGCGCTTACCTGAACGATCTGCGTCTGACAAAAGCGGCGTTCTTCGTCAAGGATACCACGCGCACCATGGTCGATATCCTCTATGATGTCGGGTTCTCGACCGAGAAGACGTTCTATCTCTCGTTCCGCAGGAAATTCGGCTGCTCGCCGCAGACGTATCGCGCGCGGCACCATAAGCGCAGGAAGAAAGGCTGAGCCTCAGCGGTACGAGCGCATCTCGTCGATAGTGCGCCGTTTCTTTTCACGCGGTGCCGAAGCCGGATACCCGAGCGTTATCACAAGATCAAGGTCCGCGCTTTTCGGCACGGCAAGATATTTCCGGAGCGCGCCGTCATTGAACCAGCCGAGCATGCAGGTGCCGAGCCCCTGTTCGGCGGCGGCGAGACAGAAATGCTCCGCGGCAATGCCGATGTCGATGAGGCTGTACTGCACGCGCTTAAGCGCCCCGCCGACACGCGCGATGTATTTCGATCGTTCGGTGAGGACGATGACGAGCACCGGCGCTTCCTTCACGAAACGCCCGGTAACGGCGTGCACGCCGGAGAACGCGGCGTCGCAGGCAGCGTCCTTTTTCTCCGCATCATCGAGAACGATGAATCGCCATGGCTGTGAATTACAGGCGGAGGGCGCGAGCCGTGCCGCCTCAAGACAATATTCTATCGCGTCGCGCGGCACCGTGTCCTCGCAGTATGAGCGCACGCTTTCACGCGTTTTTACCAGATCGATGAATTTCACCGGCTGCGTCTATCGGGGGCCGCGTACCAGTTTCAATTCGCGTACGATCTTGTATATGTCCGCGCGTGTTTCCTGTGTCAGCGCATCCGATGCGTTCTGATCGGCCTTTATGGTGAGGCCCGCGCCGCCGCGGTCGACGACATAGATGCCGTATCGCTGCGCCGCTTCGGCTATAATGCGCCCCCCCGCGGAAAGTTTCATTGCCGAGAGGTCGGCCGACAGCGGAATGGCGAGAAGCGAGCCCATCGGCACGGGGCCCTTGTATCGATCGTTCATGTCGAATGCCATGGCCGGATACACCGCCTGTGTCGTGAGGAGATTCGGCGGGAATGTGCAGGAGAGGGCGTGATCGATGACGCCTGCCGTTACTTCCCCCTCACGGATGAGTCCGGCGTAGTTGGGGATGAGGCTCGCGGTTCGTCCGTTCTCAAGTCCCGAGCCGTCGCTGACAGGGTCGGTGAACCCCGCCATGGTGCCGATGATATCGCCATTTTTACAGACCACGGCGCAGTATACTTCAAGGACTTTTCCATCGGGCTGCCATATCGCCAATTGTCCGTCAGAATCCGGCGACGGAGAGAATGCGTCGTTCGGGACGTATATTTCATCACGCCAGTATGAGTGCACATCATGCACGGCATAGGGGAATGTTCGCTTGCCGGGAGGCGACTGCATCGTCGTTGCATAGTAATTTGCCGGGAAACTGTTCGACGGTACGGACGCCGCTCTGAGCGCATCCTCAATGCTGTCGGGGTTATTGGTATAGGTTACCGCTTTCGATTGGCGCTTCCCGTGCAGTGTATACGGGTGGATGTAGAGCTTTGCCTTGCGTGAGGAGGCATCGGTCGAGTAGACGAACGTTGTCCAGCGATTCTCAAAATTGATACTGCCGAGCGTTTTTTCCAGACCGGGGACATCGTCGTATGCCGTATTCACAGGGAGTTGCCGATTCCATATCGAGTTTGTCGAAAACGGTCTCTTGAACGTATCGGGGGCGGCGATGAGTGCGCTGGCGATGATGAGCACGGTCACGATCAGATCCGAAAGCTTCATGGTGTTCCTCCATGCATGGTCGATACGAACATGCATTATCTATTTCTTTGCACCGATCAGAACGGTGGTCTGCGCGGGCAGCATGGCACGTGTTTTCTCCCACGCGGCTGGCGCGTTCGATGCTATCGACCAGATAGTGATATCATCGAGCTCAACGGCGCCCCCCTTAAGACCGGCGATACCGAAGGCATGCGTGTCCGCTTGTATGCTTTCGTGTTTTCCGTAAAGCATAGGGCCGCCGTCGAATTGGAACAGCGCCTCACCGCCCCGCACTTCCGCGAAGGCCTGATACCACTGGTTCGTCTGCAGGATGAATTTGGCGTCGGCGGCGACCTGAAGTCCGTCATGATCGGCGAGGAGGCGTATGCCGTTCGTCGTCCATTGCACGCGCGTGATGTGATGCCCGAGCTCTATCATCGGTGTGGCGCCCGTATACTGCCCGCCGATGAAACGGAACGAGAAGCGGATGGCGAATTCGACCGGACAGACGGGCAGGCTCAGGCGCGCTTCGGTGCCCTTGTGGTCTTTTCTGCCCGCCTGATATTCCGGGGTGGACGGGCGTCCGCGGAGAACGCCGTCCTCGATGGCCCATCGCGTTCCCTGCTTTATGCTGTAATTGGTCTTGGTCTTATCGAGCGTTCCCGGTGTGCTGAAGTCGGACTGGAATAACACCTTGTCGGTGACGGTCATGAGCGGCTTGAGGTCGGCCGCAAAGGAATAACATGCGAGTATCATGAATGCGATAATGGTTCTCATGGATGACTCCCTGCCGCGATGAAACTCGATCGTGTCTCATAGGCAGGATGATAGTATACGGCGTCGCGAGCGGAGCGTCAAGCAAGGAACGTGCGGATGGGTGAAGGAACAGCGGGTTGCAACCCGCTGTTCCTCTATTCCTGGTGAAGACCCTGGCATTGATTTGACCTTTCAGCGGAAATCTGTACAATTGATGAGGCGTGCTCTACGTCAGGAGGAATGATATGCGGTTCATTATCATCGCGCTTACGCTCGTGTCCGGTGTATTCGCTGCATCGACATACGAAGGTGAATTCCCGCAGGGTATGAGAACAGCCGTTTTCAACGAGACGCGTCTGCGCAGTGCGCCGCGCAACGACGCGAGCAATGTCATTCGCGTGATACCGGCAGGTACAAGAGTGTCCATTATTGAGAAAAGCGATGCGACCATGGCGGGCGGCGGTGTTGTTGCGCCGTGGTATCGTGTCTCGTTGAGCGATGCGGGAAAAGATGCATCGGGATATATGTGGGGCGGGCATCTCGCGCTTGCCGCAGTTGAACGCGGTGCCGATATGTTCGTGATCGGATTGACGAGGTACTCGAAGGGCGATTTCGATGCCGAATGCCGAATGGTGCGCGCCGGAACGATCGTCAAGCGTCTTGCGTTCCGCCCCCACTATTCCGACTCGGGCGATCCGGGAGCGTATTACTATTCGCTTTCCGCTTCCCTGTCCGGTAATCGAGGTGTCGATGGCATTGAGAATATCATCGATGTGCACTGCTGGTTCCCGGCGATGGATTATCCCTATGGGCATATCTGGATAGGCGTCGCGAAGGATGCGCTCTATCCGATCGCGCGTGATACGAGTTTCGAGGAGTCCGGCTCAAAACGGAGCCTCAGGCGATATGTATTTCCCGGTGATCCGTCCGGTGAACGGGGCATCATTGCAATGATAGATGTGCAGTACGTTTTCGACGGCAAGGTCGGCGATTTCACTCTGAAAAGCAGCAATCGCACATCATTCCGCTGGCATAACAACGCCCTCGTCCCGGCAAAGAAATAGTCATTTTCCGCTAAAACATCGCCGTTTCGCGATAGCCGCCCGGGGCGATCGTCCGTATCATTGTTCTATCTCGAAAAAGAATACCACGGCTGCCGCAATAGACTTCGGCGCATCATGGAAGGAGCGATAATATGTACCTCACAGGATTCACCGATGAAGCGGGAATGGATATCGACACGCAGATACGCGTAACGAAAGCCCTCGGCTGGTCGAATATTGAGATGCGCGGCGTGTTCACCGCGAACCTCACCGATATAAGCGATGCTGAGTTCGATATCGTCGTGGAAAAGACAAAGGCTGCGGGGATATCGGTCAATTGTTTCGGCAGCGCGATAGCGAACGGCGGGCGGACGGTGAAGGAAGGCGAGGATGAATACGAACGCGCCATTATCGAGATGACGCGGGCCATACCGCGCATGCATCGCCTCGGATCGAAGATGCTCCGCGGGATGAGCTTTCGGGTGCCCGGTGATGGTGATCATATCGGGAGCGAGTACGAGAAGAAAGTGTTCGCGACGCTCAACCGGCTCGCAAAGATATGCGAGGATGCAGGAGTGATGTACGTTCACGAGAATTGTTCGGGATACGGGAATCTTTCGTATGAACATTCGCTCCGTATGATGGATGCCGTACGGTCGCCCGCGTTCACGCTTGTCTTCGATACCGGTAATCCGTTCATGACACCGGATCGTATCGGGAAACCGCCGTATCAGATGCAGTCGGCATGGGAATTCTATCGTGCCGTGCGTGAGCATGTCGCTTACGTGCATATCAAGGATACCGCCATGGTGAAGGATGCGGCAGGCGATGTGAAGCGGACCTATGTGTTCCCCGGTGAAGGCGCCTGTGAAGTGAAACGTATTGTCGCTGATCTGCTTTCGCGAAGATATGACGGCGGATTCTCCATGGAGCCGCATATGAAACCGGAGCAAATGACGACTCCGCCGGATTTTCCTAATGAGGATGGGAAATTCAATCTGTATTATGAATATGGGAAACGGTTCATGCGGGTTATGGATGAGGTGAAGGCGGAGAGCGCACTCACCCCATCCCCCGGCCCCTTCCCCTCTCTCACAGGGAAGAGAGAGAGGGGCGCCGCGTATTTCGCGGCGGGGATGGGTGAGTGTATTTCTCATTGAAATACCCCTGCACTGACATATACTGTCTTCCGTGACCTACACCATCGCCTTTAATTCTTTCAAGGAAAGTGCATCCGCGATCGAGCTTACACGCGCTGCGGCACAGGCGATCCGCAAGGAAGACAGAAAAGCGGTAATACACGCAGTGCCGATAGCAGACGGCGGTGATGGCACCGTGGAAGCCCTCGTCGCCGCATGTAAAGGCCGTATCGTTCAAGCACGTACGGTCGATCCGCTTTTTCGGAAGATGACCGCTTCGTACGGTATGCTCCCCGGCGGTACGGCAGTCATAGAGATGGCGAAGGCGAGCGGATTGGCGCTGCTCAGGCGTGAGGAAAGGGACCCATTGCGTACGACGACGCTCGGTACCGGCATGCTCATTATGGACGCGGTCAAGCGCGGCGCGAAGACCATTATCGTCGGTATCGGCGGGAGTGCGACCACGGACGCCGGTCTCGGTGTGGCATCGGCGCTCGGGTATCGGCTGCTCGATAATGCAGGGAATGATGTATCGCCGACAGGCGCAGGGCTTTCTACACTTGCGCGCATACTGCCTCCGCGTGAGCGCATAACGGTGAAAGTCATCATAGCCTCCGATGTGAAGAACATGCTTTACGGAAAGAACGGTGCTGCATATATCTATGCCCCGCAGAAAGGCGCATCCCCGGATACGGTGAAGGCGCTCGATAAAGGTCTTATCAATGCGGCAAAGGTCATTAAGCGCGATCTTGGCATCGATGTGCATTCGCTCAAGGGCGGCGGTGCTGCGGGCGGTTTGGGCGCAGGGCTTGCTGCGTTTGCCGGCGGTGTCATGCAGAGCGGCATCGATATGGTGCTCTCGCAGAGCGGTATCGAAGAGAAGATACAGGCATCCGATATCGTCTTTACCGGAGAGGGGGCTGTGGATGCGCAGACCGTGTTCGGCAAGGCGCCGCATGGCGTGGCGGTTTTCTGTAAAAAACACGGAGTGCCGTGCATCATCATAGCCGGGGCGGTCAGGGACGGCGCAGAGTCGCTTTATAAGCACGGCGTGACGGCGCTCTTTTCCATTGCGCCGGGGCCGGTGACGCTTGAGGATTCCATGAAGCATACGCTGAACTATACATCGCGCACCGTTGAGGCTATAGTACGCATGATACGGGATGTCCGATAGAGTGGTATATCGTTCGTCCATGAAAGACGCAGGATGAACGTAAGATGAACGCAGGAACAACGCAGGATGAACGTAGGATAATAAAAGGGGGTATTATGGCAAAAGCTGTCACAAGCGTGATCATTAAGGATCTCTATGGAAGCGCCGGGAATACCGTATTCCGCCGCACGCGGAGCGGAACGGTCACGGTAATGAAAAGACCGGATATGTCGAAGGTGAAATGGACGAAGGATCAGCAGGCGGCGCGGGAGCGGTTCCGGCAGGCGGTCGCGTATGCCCGCGAGGTGATGCGCGATCCGAAGAAACGGAGTGAATTCGAGAAAAAGGCGAAGAAGACGGGAAGGACGGTATATCATCTGGCGATAACCGAGTATTTTCGGAAGAAAGGCTAGATAGGACAGGACGACAGGACGTTCCATTTTGACATCGCGGTGAAAGGGACATATAGTGTTCCATAGAAATACTCTCTCCGACGGAACACAATGAAAAAGATCAAATTCGATGAGCTCTCACTTTCCCCTGAAATGTTCAAGGCCATAACCGACATGGGTTTCGAAGAAGCTACCCCCATACAGTCGCTTTCGATACCCGTGCTCCTTGCCGGCAAGGATGTCATCGGCCAGGCGCAGACGGGCACCGGGAAGACTGCGGCATTCGGCATTCCGCTACTCGAGATGATAGACCCGAAGGACAAACGCCCGCAGGCGATAGTGCTCTGCCCTACGCGTGAACTTGCGATACAGACCGCCGAGGAATTGAAAAGCCTTGCGAAATACAAGACCGGCATATCGACATTGCCGGTGTACGGCGGCCAGCCGATTGGGCGGCAATTCCATGCGCTTGAACGCGGTGTGCAGATAATCATCGGGACGCCCGGGCGCGTCATGGACCACATGGAGCGCGGCACGCTCGATCTCTCGAACGTATCGAAGGTCGTTCTCGATGAGGCGGATGAAATGCTCGATATGGGCTTTCGCGAGGATATCGAATTCATCCTGAAAACGACGCCGGAGGACCGGCAGACGATATTCTTCTCGGCGACAATGCCGCGGCAGTTCATGGAATTGACCAAGCGTTATCAGAAGGATCCCGAGCTCATAAAGATAGTGCACGATAAGGTAAGCGCCCCGAACATCGATCAGGTCTATTTTGAAGTGAAAAGCTTCTTCAAGATGGACCTGCTTACGCGCATACTCGATGTGTACGATCTCAATCTTGTCCTCGTGTTCTGCAATACGAAACGCATGGTCGACGAGGTGGTGACGCATCTGCAGGCACGCGGCTATTCCGCCGAGGGCATACACGGCGATATGAACCAGCAGATGCGCGATCGTGTGATGGCGAAGTTCCGCCAAGGCATCGTAGAGATACTCGTTGCCACCGACGTTGCGGCGCGCGGCATCGATGTCGAGAATATCGAGGCGGTCATCAATTACGATGTCCCGGGCGATGAGGAATATTACGTGCACCGCATCGGAAGGACGGGGCGGGCCGGGAAGGCAGGGCGTTCGTTCACTTTTGCCGCCGGGCGCGAGCTCTACAAGCTCCGGGATATCATGCGCTTCGGCAAGATCGAGATAAAGCGACAGCAGATACCGTCGGTACAGGATGTCGAAGAGACCAGGGTGTCGCAGCTCATGGAAAAGGTGAAGGCCGGCCTCGGGGGGAAGGACCATGAGAAATATGTCACCATGGTCGAGCGTTTCGTGAGCGACGCGACATCATCGCTCGACGTTGCCGCAGTATTATTGAAAATGCTCATGCCGGAGCCGAAAGCCGCGGCACCCCGGACCATGCCGGTGCCTGAACGATCTGAACGGTACGAAGGCAGACGGAACACGAAGCAGGATACTCGCGAAAGAAAAGAAAAGGGATACGACCGCAAAGTCGGCGGCAATGGACCCATGGTGACGCTTGTCATCGATGTGGGTAAAAAGAAGATGATACGCCCCGGTGATATCGTCGGCGCTATCGCAGGGGAGACGGGTGTTGAAGGGAAAGCCATCGGGCATATCGATATTCAGGGTGATAAGACGCTCGTGGATGTGCGCAGCTCGGATGCGGATCATGTCATGGGCATTATGAACACCAAGCGCATCAAGGGCAATGAGATCCGCGTATCAGTGTATAAAAAACACGACTGACGTCTGCTACCGGCGCTGATTCCATAGCAGTGCCAACGCTATTGTTTTTTGGCCCCGGCTTCACACATTGATCCCCTCCATTTTCTCCATGTATTCGCCGTTTTTTACATTGACTATTTCCCGCACGACGTCTACCTTCATCCAGCTCGACACGCTGGTTCATAACGGATTTACGGTAACGGTTCCCAAAGACCCCATTGGTCGAGTGGCCATCGCCGCCTCCGCACTGCATGAGCGCATCTACCTGGCCGGCTGTCGATCTGCAGCCACCGGTATTAGATCAACACTCGTTCAAACCAACGATGCCGCGCTTGCATTATCGGTCAGCGATATGGTTGAAAAGATCGCTTTCGTCGGCTGGGATTTTCCGCCTTCCGCAGCGCTGCGCATCATGGAAGCGGGGGAGTTACAGATTTAACCATAGCTCAGTTTCAGAGTGTTCGTCCGGTTCCCTTGTCAAAATCGATTTCCGCGATAGAATACTATCGTACTCGACGATTCGCCTGTAGCGGGAGCCGATATGAAGTCGATCAATCTCATCCTCGGGAACCATAATCATCAGCCGGTAGGCAATTTCGATTTCGTCATAGAGAACACGTATCAGAACGCGTATAAGCCCTTCCTCGATATGTTCAGGAAGTACAAGGACCTTGTCTTCACCTTCCACTATTCCGGTTCGCTCATCGATTGGATGGAGAAGCATCACCCGGAACATATGGATGACCTCGCCGCGCTCGCGAAGGACGGGCGCATCGAGATGGTGAGCGGCGGCTATTACGAGCCGATACTCCCCGTTATACCGCATCGCGATAAGGTCGCGCAGATGCGTATGTTGAACGAGTATATCGAGAGGCGTTTCGGGCAGAAGCCCAAGGGCGCGTGGATAGCCGAGCGCGTGTGGGAGCCTCATCTTGCGCTGCCCATCGTCGAGGCGGACCTGTCCTATATCGTCGTCGATGATACGCATTTCACGGCGGCCGGTCTTGATGCGACGGAGCTTTTCGGCTATTACACCACCGATGAGGACGATGCGCGCATCAATATCTTCCCCATATCGAAGCTCCTGCGCTATGTGATACCGTTCAAACCGGTCAAGGAGATCATCGAGTTCATCGATTCGCTCGCTACCGAGTCCGGCGACAGGCTTCTCGTGCTCCACGACGACGGCGAGAAATACGGCGACTGGCCGGATACGTATGAATGGATATATACGCGCGACTGGTTGAAGCGTTTCTTCGATGCGCTCTCATCCGAGAAATGGATAAAGCTTACCACGTACAGCGAGTATATGAAAAAGACGCCGCCCGTGTCGCGCATTTATCTTCCGACATCATCGTATCAGGAGATGGGAGAGTGGGTGCTCCCCGCGAAACCGCAGCGTGCGCTCTCAAAAGCCCGGCATGCATTCGCTGAAAATACCGACGTCGAGCCGTTCCTCCGCGGGAGCTTCTGGCGGAATTATTTCGTCAAATACCCGGAAAGCAATAACATGCACAAGCGCATGCTCTACGCATCGCGCATGGTCGAGGCAATGAAAGGAAATACCCGCGATGAAGCGCGCAAAGAGCTTTTCATGGGGCAGTGCAATTGCCCGTACTGGCACGGCACGTTCGGGGGGCTTTATCTCAATCATCTGCGCTATGCGAACTACTCGCACATCATCAAAGCGACGCGGCTTGCGGAAGAAGCGAAGAACGGAGCATCATGGCTCACCGCGGAAGAATCGGATTTTGATCTCGATGGCCATACTGAGATCATCGTTTCCAATCCGGTGCACTCATTGTTCTTTCATCGCATCGGCGGTTCGCTCATAGAATGGGATTACAAGCCCGATCCGATAAATCTCATCGATACGCTTGCGCGCCGTGAAGAAGCGTATCATGAGGAGATACTCCATCCTCGAGCGCCGGCGGGTGGCTCCCAGGAAGGGACGAAGACGATACATGAGATGCAGAAGAAATTCGATCCGTCGGTGCGCGACCTTCTCGTATTCGACCGGGACCGCCGTACGATGTTCATCGACCGCTTTTTCCGCCATATCCCGAGCGCGGCGGAGTTCCGCGACGGTGCGGCGCGCGATATCGGTTCGTTCGCATCCGCGCTGTACGATATGTCGGTCGAACGATCGCGCGATGCGATACGCCTGACGCTTTCCGCCGTCGGCATGGTAGAGGGAAAACCCGTTGCGATCGAGAAAAAGGTCGAATGCCTTCAGGGCGGTGCCATGAACGTGCAGTATACGTTCCGCAATAATGGGAGTGCCGCTGTCGCCGCCGTATTCGCTTCCGAATGCAATGCAACGCTCCTCGCTCCCGATGCCGAGGATAGATACTACTTCTCAATGAAGGGCGGAAAACGCGAGCGTCTCGATGACGGCTGGAAGATGAATTCCACCGGCGAGTACCGCGGGACAGCGCTCGGCGTGGCCGATGAAGGGTATAAGAACATAGCGATCACATGGACGGCAAGGGAGGCGATCGATTTTCTCCGCTCGCCCGTGATTACCGTTTCCGACGCCGTCGATCATTTCGAATCGGCGTATCAGAATTCGTCGATAGCCCTGCTCAAACCGCTGTCGATACCGGCGGGGAAAAGCGCGTCATTCTCGTTCTCGGTCACCGTAGCAGCGCTTTGATCAACGGACGGCGTCACTGAATGAGCGAGTCAAGGAAGGCGACTATTTCTCCCTGTGTGAATTCGTTTCCCGCCTTGTCGCGGAAGGGATACGATATGATGAACGATGTCGTGCTGTCGTTCATTATGGATATATTGAATTTCAGCGCATAGCCCTCGGTCAGTACGATAAAGAATGATTTTCGAAATGCACTTTTGCTTTGCGCCGTTCCCCACATGAGAGAGCCCTCCTGTGATTCTTCTTTATCCGCCGAGCCGTTCATGAGCGCGGAGAACGAGAAGTCACGGGAAGAGCGGGGCATGCTGCCGTAGAACGGTGAACGGGAATAATATTTCTCGTCATACACGTTCTTGAAGAACGTCTCACGCGATGATTGTATGTTCTTCATGAGCCACACGCTTGCAGACGATTTTCGGTAATGATCGACATCGATAGTGAGACCGAATACCGACCATGCTTCCCACGTGTACCTTCTTTCGGACGACGGGTCCTGCTTCGGTTCGGATATTATCCAATGCTCAAGAACCGTGATGGTTCCCAGCTTGTCATATCGGGCTTCAAGCTGAACGGTACGCGTCGTGAGATCGCAGATGTACCGCCGTTCGTGAAGTACCGCTCATAGTACGAAATGGCGCGATTGTACTGCTTTTTCTGCATATAGTGCCTTGCGAGAGACAGAAATTTATCCTTTCCGTCGTCACGTGAAAGCAATTCATCCACTGATTGCCCGTGAAGCAATACCGCACCGGTGAGTATTATCGATATGATAAGGTGTTTCATTGTCATGCCCCTAGTAGGTCAACAGATTGATATACCCGCTGATGTACGATCGCGTCAGCTTTTCATCGTTCACTGTCGCCCTCTTGTATAGGGCAAGCGATACAAGGAACTCGGGCTCGATCACCGATTCTGCAAGAAGGTAGCGCAGCTGTTCATCATCGGTGACCATTTCCGGGATGCCCGATGGTGAATACGGATGGATAGAGGTGAGTATCTCCCCGCTCTTAATGTTCCAATTCGATTGCGAGCCGGCGGGGATATAGGTCGCGCCGAACAGGTAGCAGTCCCTGCCGTCGCAATTCGAGCGGACAATATCGAAATTCAGGAACACTCTCGTGAACGTAGTTGGATCAAAATTCGGTATTAACGGCCGTTCAGTAAGCGCAGCAGTGATGCTGAGGCTTTTTCCCGAACGTACCATATCGATGGGAACACTTTCTCCGATCTCGCGGTTCGTCAGGGCTAGAAATATATCACCGGGGTCGATTATCGGCTTTCCCGAAACAGTGACAATAATGTCGCGGAATTCGATGCCGATTCCCTTCGCCCCGGTACCCTCAGCGACACCCATGACGAAGACGCCCCGCATTACGGGCGTTATGATATTGTATCGGTCCTTGGTCTGCTGGTTTATGGGAAGAACCGTTATGCCGATGAACGGGTATGTCGGGCGTTTTCCACTGCGGATGACCTCGACCGAGCGAGCAGCGAGATGGGACGGGACTGCAAAGTTGAGACCGGTCTTGTTGCGAATAGATGCGTCATTCACGCCGATAACTGCGCCGTTGATGTCCATGAGCGGTCCCCCGGAATTCCCCGGATTGATAGCCGCATCGATCTGAATGAAGGATTGTATCGGCCAGAGATTGCCGCTTGTGTCGCCGCTGCGGTTCACTGCGCTGACGATCCCCGAGGTGAATGTCAGGTCAAGGCCGGAAGGGTTGCCGAGCGCGATGACACGCTTTCCCGGCAGGACGCTTTGAGAGTTCGTGAACCGAAGAAAATTTGTGAACACGCCGCCGCCCTTCACCCTGAGGAGCGCGATATCGATGAATCTATCGATGCCGATTATCTCCGCTTCATATTCACGACGGTCCGCCGTCGTGATGGTTATATGGGTGGCATCATCAACAACATGATGCGCGGTTACAATCTCTCCCCTGCTGCTGATGAAAAATCCGGTACCAGTGCCGGAGTTGCCGCTGCGAAAGCCGCGGACCGTCTTTACGACCGTTGTACTTTTTGAGTATATGGATACGACACTGTTCCTCACGCGCTGCATGACGCCGTCCCCGCCGGTGAATATGCTGTCCTGGGCGAAAAGTGTGCATGCCAAGGAGAGCACGGTGCATAGATAAAAAGCTTTCATTCTCTGAACCCCATATTTATCGTAACTGCGCGCATTCTAACTTAAAGAACGGGCGATGTCAAGATAAGTCTGCGAAAATATTTTCCCGAATTATCATGTGAGAAAATGCAACCACAGAGAACACGGAGTGCACAGAGGGGAGCTGTTTTTTTGTTTTCACCCAATGGTCGATTTTCTAATTTTCTCTCTCTACTCTCTCCTCCATTTCTCCGTGGCCTCTGTGGTGTTCTTGATTTCTATATTTTGCATTTTGATCGCCCTGTCAGATGTGTTGATGCAGCATCGGATCGGTGAGCGCAGCCATGTTGCATTTTCAGGCGGAATACATATAGTACGTTCATTACGCTCGCGGAGTAATGATACGTGGCGACAAAACTGAAAGTGCAGCAGGCGCGCGGTTCCGATGTCGAGGGCATTGTGCGGCTTATCAAACGGTTCTCCGGCGTCAATCTCCTTCTGGCGCGGAGCGAGGATTCCATCTTCCATCACCTCGCCGATTTTTTCGTGGTGCGCACGGGGCGCGAGGTCGTCGGCTGTACGGCGCTCACCATCTATTCACGGCGGTACGCGGAGATCGGTTCGGTCGCGGTGGCGGAGGAATACCAGAAGTCGGGCATCGGGACGATCCTCGTGAACGAGGGGATAGCGCGGGCGAAGCGCATGAAGATAGAGAGCGTGTTCATACTCACCTATGTGCCCAATTTCTTCAAGCAGTTCGGTTTCCATCGCATCGATAAGGAAGAGCTGCCGCATAAGATATGGAAGGACTGCATCAATTGCCGGTATTTCCCTAATTGCAATGAGGTCGCGATGATACTCCCGATCAAGGGGTAGCGGCGTCCGTGTTCGTCGTCCCTTCTTTCGAAAAGAACGGGAGCGCTCCGAATTCTTCTTCCGATATGCGCCCCGCATCGAACATGGCAGCGGCGATAACGCGCCTGCGGTATGCGACCGCAGGGGCGTCCGAATCCGGTCCGAAGCGCCGCGGGTTGATGATGATCGCGGCGAGCCGTATCGACTGCTCGAGCGTGAGCGAGAGTGCGCTCCGGGAATAGTAGTGCTGTGCCGCCGCTTCGGCGCCGTAGACGCCCTCCCCCCATTCGATGGAATTACAGTACAGTTCGAGTATGCGTTTTTTCGAGAGGCGTTCTTCCATCTCCTTCGCATAGATGAATTCCGATATTTTCCGGGTTATCGTTTTTCTCGTGGACAGGTACAGGTTCTTCGCGAGCTGCTGCGTTATCGTCGAGCCGCCGTACACGAATGACCGCGCTCTCCAATTCTCCCGGATAGCACGTGTCAGTCCTCTGTAATCGACTCCGTTGTGCCGGTAGAATTCCGCGTCCTCGGCCAGGAGTATCGCGGTGCGAAGATGCATGCTGATGTTCTCAAGGGGAACGATGATGCGCCGTGCATTGAGGCGTTGTTTCTTCCGGCGGTATTCATCGGCGCGTTCGCTCATGAGCGATGTCTCGCGCGGCGTGGTTTTCACAAGTGCGCGTATTTCGCCGAGACGGCTGATGTCGATGAAGATGGAAAAGCAGAAAAGGAAGACGACCGTCGTCACTCCGGCGATGATGATGAGCTTCGGCCGGGGCTTCATGCCGGCGGGATTATCGGGGTCTCCGAGTGCGGCCGTTCGACGATCCCGTCCTCTCTACAGTATTCGACGTTCTCTTTCGCCTCTCCGATATCGCGTGAAGCGGATGCGATGGCGATGGATACCGGCGGCGCTATCCTCCGGCACTGTATCCGCGCGTGCTTCACCAATGCGAGATGATCGCTTATCTTCGTGATGCGCCCTTTGAGGATGCGCTGTTCGATGCAGATATTGTTGTACTCGCGCATGAGCACCTTCGCTGTTTCATGCTGGTCCGGCGACAGCGCCTTGAGATATTCCCGATGTCCCTTGAGGAAATTCGGCCCGAGCTTGCCGAGGAATTTCTTTATCATGGCCTGATTGTCCTCTTCTTTTGCGGCGTAATTCGTGAGCTTGGCGGCTATTTCATCGCCGTTCCCGCATGCGAGCGCACTGCCGCTCACGACACCGGCGCTTATACCGAGCGCCGCTTCGACCTTCCCGCCGGAAATGGTGCCGGCGTTCGAGGTGATGACGGCGGCGTTCGTCTTTATCCGCGCGTTCTCTATCCGCCCCGAGACGATGTGGCCGTTGGCGAGCACGGTGACACCGATGATGGACGTTGCCGTGATGTCGCCGCCCGAAACGATGCGGTCCTCGGCGCTTCCCTGCACACAACCCTGCACGAATACGCCGACATCGGAGCGCAGGCTCGAGGATATGACATCGCCGAGAACGATGATAGGGCATCTGCTCGTGATGCGCGAGCGTTCGATGTTCCCGCGCACGATGAGCGTTTCGGCGAGCGACGGTTCATCGGCATTGTTCATCGTATGTGTTTCGCGTATGGGCAGTACCGATACGGCGCGGTCGATGACCGTAAGCAGACCCGCGGCCGCAGCCGCGACCGTTCGTTTGTCTTCGCTCAATACCGTGCCGTCCGCCGGGGCGAGCAACGGCTCCTGTGAACCGCGCGGGGAGAGTGTCTTGCCGTACACGTCCTCACCGTCGATCCCCGGTTTCGGGGGCATGATGACGGCGATGGTCGACTGCGCGGCAACGATCGGCAGTTTCTTGAAATCGAAGGCGAGCACGAAGCGGTCGCCGCCGATGAACTGCCGGGTTATGGGGCGTATCGAGAGACGGATGTCCGCCGGGCGCGTATCGATGGGGGCGCTGCCCCTGGCGAAATCGATGACGGCGCCGTCGCCTTTTTTCGCGCTGTCAAAGCCTCTGCGTACCGCGTCCTTATCGAAATCGAGGCGGAAATGCCGGCGTTCTATCTCGCTTAACAGGTCGTTGAGCGAGAATGGGCGTTTTATCGCATTGCAGTCGGGGAGGATGACGCGGGCGCGCAGCTTATCGGGGGAGACAAGGATGACGGGGAATACCGCTACGGGTGCGTTGGGCGTTTCGCCGTACGATATATAGCCGAATTCGACGGCTTTGATGAGCTTCGAATCGCGGTTCATTTCCACGCATTGATCGACGAGCGGAGGGGACGAGGAGGAATCGAATTTCATGACCACATCGCCGGGGCGCACGAAATTCGGGGAGATGATACGTATCACGCGCGACTGATCAGCCGTGGTCACCGCATCCGCTATCGCAGCGCGGTAGTATTGGTCCGTTCGTATCGATTTTTCAAATGAATAGTAGGGCATACCCCGGCCGTATCGTGTAGTTTCTCAATGCAGGCACAATGGTCATACGGGTCATTTCTCTTCTTCGGTCGTCGGCACCTCGTCCGTTCTCGCTTCCTCGGCGTTCTCCCCCTCAGGGCTCACTGGCTTCGGCGCACGCATCGATGCTTCCGCTTCCTTGGCGAGCCGGTCGTAGACATATTTGCAGATGATATTGAGGTCGAATTCCTGTATCTTATAGTATTGGACGGCGGTGACCTTGTCCTTTTTCGCGATGATGAGCGCGGGGGTGGTGGCGCGGGTGCGTTCGATCTGGATCTGGAAATTATTGATGAACTGTTTTACCTGAAGGTCCTCGTCCGAAACGTTGCCGAAGAGACTGAAGGCAACCCCGCCGGCGGAAATATCGATGACCTTGCCGGAGATTATCTTGTGCGTTGACGGCGAACGGAACGTGACGATGATATTGTCCTTCGGGTCGGGCTTGACGCGCACGTGGCGCCGCTCTTTCATCTCGATGTTCGCCTGCACCAGTATCTTCTGGAAACGGGCGAGGAGGTCGCGTTCATTGAACGGCTTGAGGAGATAGCCCGCTACGCCCGCCTTTATCATATCGACGATGAACTGTTTCGACGGTGCATTGATATGGACGATTATCTTCACGCCCTGGAACCGCTGATCGGAACGAAGGAGCTTGATGATCTGGACGATCTCTTTATCCTGTTCGTTCACCTCGAGAACGGCGATATCGAACGGCATCTTGGCGATGGTCGGTATCAGCTCTTTCTTCTCTTTTACTGCGATGACCTCGAAGCCCGCCGGTATCAGCGTCGTGATAAATCCCTCGCGGACTTGCGTGGAAAAATCAAGGATAAGAACACGCATGAACGAAAAGCCTTATTGCTTGGATGTTTAAAACTATACAGGTAAATGAATGACAAGTCAAGCGTTGGTGTTGGCGTGTGTGTGACTTTCTATTGTGGTAACGCAGCGAAATAATTGCATGAGGCCGGAATCAGCAGCCAGACACGAATTACACTAATTTCCACGAATTATTCGTGGTTATTCGTGCAATTCGTGTCTATCCCTCTTGATTTGGCGTCAATCGATCAGAGCATTTCACCTACAAAAAAAATTCACTCACGCTGGCGCTGCGCTGGCTTATGAGGCGCCGTTGGGTTCAATCGATCGCATGATGTCAAGCGTTTCCTTTGCCATGGCCTCATCGATGCGTTCGATCGCGTAGCCGGCATGGATGAGCACATATTCACCGACCGCAATGTCGGGGACGAGTTTGGTGACCACTTCCTGTTCGACCCCGCCGATATCCACGACGCCGCGATCGTCGCCGATAAGCCGTTTCACCTGGCACGGTACGCTGTAACACATCAGTCATGCTCCATCATCGCCACGGCTATCTGCCCGAGGGCGATGCATTCGTCGTTTGGTGCCGTCCCGCGGTGGAGAAAGAGAGTGAGCCCCTCCGCGTCGAAAAGTTCTTTCGCGCGTTCGATAAGGAACGCGTTCTGGAACACGCCGCCGCTCGCACCGAACCGAGTGATCGAGCGTTCATCGCGGAGCGCCATTGCGGTATCGAGCATTGTCCGTGCGATCGAATTGTGGAACCGTGCGGCAATGACGGGCGGCGGGACGTTCCCTCGGATCAACTCGACTATACTAATTATCAATGGGCGAAAGTCAAGGGTATGGATGCCGTCGATGAGCGTATGCCGTTCGTCGCGTGCCGCAGCCTCTTCGAGCGCTATCGCCGCATCGCCCTCATACGTGTTCGTATCGCGGATGCCGGTGAGCGCGGCGACCGCATCGAACACACGCCCCATGCTCGACGTGCGCGGTGCATTGATGCCGTGTTCTATCTGGAAGAGGATATCGTCAAAATCGCCGTTCTGGACAAAGGGGATGGGGAGCGAGAGGAAGTCGCGTCCGAACGTCGCGTAGAGCAGCGCCGCTGCGATGCGGTTGTTGTCGCGTATCGCCATCTCGGACCCGGGGAGCGTGAATTGCGGAAGATGGAGTACGCGGGTGAACACTGTCCCGTCGAAGACGATAACCTCGCCGCCCCAGATGGAATTATCGGTGCCGTATCCGCTTCCGTCGAACGTGAACACCGCTGCCGGGGCTTCTATCGCACGTTCGAGTATGAGCGAGGCGGCATGCGCCACATGATGCTGCACCGGGACGACGGGCGCCTCAAGGCTCGCCGCGAGATGATTGCCGAACTGCGATGAGAAATAGTTCGGGTGCATATCGACGGCGATGACCTCCGGGGCGAACGAGAAGAGCCGTGTCATGTGCTCGATATTGCGCTGCATCTGATAGAAATTCGCGATGGAGCTCAGATCGCCGGTGTATTGGCTTGCGAAGGCGTTCTGCCCGCGGGCGAAGGCGAACACGTTCTTCACATCGCTCCCCATGGCGAGTATCTCCCGGCTTGACGCCGTCGGCATGGGTATCGGTGCCGGCACGAAACCGCGCGATCGGCGCATGAACACCGTGCCTGCCGCGGTGGGGCGTATTATCGAATCGTCAACGCGCGTCACGATGGGGCGGTCATGTACGAGACAGGCATCGATGTCCCCTTCGAACGTCTTCATCATGGTGTAGTTATCGGTCTCTATCGGTTCGTCCTTTTTATTCCCGCTCGTCATGATAAGGAGCGTAATGCCGTGAGCAAAGAGGAGGCGATGGAGCGGCGTGTAGGGGAGCATGATGCCGTACGCGGACGACCGCGGGGCGACATGCATTGAGAGCGGACGCGTACCTTCCGGCACATCCGTTCTCCGCGGGAGGAGCACGATGGGGGCGACGGTCGATGAGAGCAGCCGCGATGCTTCCGCGTTCACGTCGCAGTAGCGCTCGGCGGACGCGGTCGAGTCCGCCATAAGGGCGAACGGTTTCGTATCGCGGCCCTTCATCCTGCGCAGGCGAAGCACCGCATCATCGTTGAACGGGTCGACGGCGATATGGAAACCGCCGATGCTCTTTATCGCGACGATGCGGCCCTCCTTGAGCAACCGCGCCGCTTCTGCTATCGCCGTATCGCTTTCTTCCGCGATGACGGAACCTTTCGCATCGTGAAGCGTCACCCGCGGTCCGCATGCACTGCAGGCGTTCGGTTCGGCGTGGAATCGCCTGTCGTCGATCGCGCGGTATTCCTTCTCACAGCGTTCGCACATCGGGAATTCCTTCATCGATGTGTTCATGCGGTCATAGGGCACCGTCTCGACGATGGAAAAGCGCGGACCGCAATTGGTGCAATTGATGAACGGATAGTGATATTTCGGGTGTGATACATAGAAGAGCTCGCGCGCGCAGTCGCTGCACAGTGCGCTGTCCGGCGGTATGAGCGCTTCCACATCACCGTCGTCCTCGCTTTCTGCTATGATGAGATCATCGATAACCTGATACGGGATATGTTCGATATCGATCGACTCGATGTAGCTGAGCGGCGGTACGCGTTCCCTGATGACGGCAATAAGCGATTCAATGTCGCTGCGCGGGATATTCGTCTCAATGATGACGCCGCGAACGGAATTGTACACGCGGGCATTGATCGTGCGTTCGCTCAGAATGCGATAGAGGAACGGGCGGAATCCCACGCCCTGCACAATGCCTTTGATGATGATGCGGGATGTTTCTGACGGCATGCGGACAGTATATGATAAATTCTGTGGAATGCTACGGGGACACTCACCCATCCCCGCCGCGAAATACGCGGCACCCCTTCCCTCTCTCACAGGGAAGTGAGAGAGGGAAGGGGGAAGAAAAGAAAGTCGCTTTCGATACTGAACACATCCTTTGCAAGTAGGCCCATGATGCTTAGGACTAACTTTCGCTGATATAAAAACAACACGGGCGTATTCGTACGGCGGGGGCG
Source organism: Spirochaetota bacterium (assembly GCA_038043445.1). Classification (NCBI taxonomy): domain Bacteria; kingdom Pseudomonadati; phylum Spirochaetota; species Spirochaetota bacterium. Next base: position 177 of record JBBTBY010000046.1, on the reverse strand, counting down.
GGTACGGGGTAGAAAAATGCAGACATTCCCCTCAGTCTCCGCCGGCGGGAATTGAAAAGCATATACTTCCCTTCCGCTCCGCCATCATAAAAAAACGAAACCGCATTGCCCTCCATTCCCGATAGACCCGCCGCAGTAATGGCCATCCATGCTTCTCTCGATGTGTCAGTGCATCGT
>JBBTBY010000045.1 GCA_038043445.1 Spirochaetota bacterium | reverse complement strand
GATATTCCGATTGCGCGCGGTCACCGCTCAGGGCAGCGCGAACGATGCGCTCATGGCGAAACTCGCGGACGCCCGCACCTCGTTCCGTGACAACCTCGGCAATGACCTCAACATCGCCGGCTCGCTCGGCGCGGTGTTCGATCTCATCCGCGAGGTGAACGCATCGTTCTCATCCGTCACCAAAGCAGACGCAGGGTCAATACTCGACTTCTTCCGCACCGATGTGAACGGCATACTCGACTGCCTCACGTTCAAGGAAGAAAGCGCAGCACCGGAGATAGAAGCGCTCCTCAGGGAACGTGCGGTTGCACGGAAGGCGAAGGATTTCAAACGCTCCGATGAGATACGCGACAAATTGAAAGCGATGGGCATTGAAATATTCGACACGCCCAACGGCGCCACATGGAAGAAAGTAAAACAACCGTGACAGTCGCGAAAAATATAGAACAAGGGGCCATGACCCCTTGTTCTATTCGTTCCTAATCACTATTGTACGACCGTTGGCGCATGCCTGTCAGTACGTGATATTTTCGCGACATTCTCTAAGCGCTAGTTGCGGTTATAATGGAAATAATGCGATATTATCGAATGAAGGACATATTCGGTATAGCCGCGTATCTTTTTATTGTCATGGTCGGCAGGTATGGGCGGTATCGCCTTCTTCTCTTCCGGATCGATATAGTACACGCGGTCGCGCAGGGTCAGATGCAGACGATTGCGAAGCACGGCATGAAGTATCTCTTCACGCGTAAGACGGTTCTCCGACGGCGAACCGATGTATGACACGGCGCGCTTCATCATATTGAGATATACGACCTCGCTGTAACGCATCACACGGCGCACCTGATCATCCATCATGAGCGGCGCATCGCGCTCTATGCCCGAACCGTAACCGGAAAGCGATACCGCGGACTTTATATCCATATACGCCGCTTTTTCGCCTTTTATCGTAACATGGGAATATCTCATGGTACTTAACATATCGGAAGAATCGGGGGAAAGTTAAGCAAAATAAGGGATCCACTTATTGAGAACAAGTATGAAATTAATACAAGACCATGTGCACCGCGTACAATACCCTCATTGATGAACTCGGTAACGTGTTACCGCAAGCCCTCAGCCCAGTATCACCGGACCGCTCTCTGTGATAAGCACCGTATGCTCGAAATGCGCCGAGGGGTTCCCGTCGCCGGTGAGTATCGTCGTCCCGTCGCGCGCAAGCGTAAGGGGATAATCGCGCGTGCTCACGAGAAGTTCGAAGGCGAACACCATGCCCGGCACGAGTGCGATGTCATTGTCGGGGTGATAGAAATTATATACATGCGGCGGCTCATGGTATGCGCGCCCTGTGCCGTGACCGGTAAGCCCTTTCATGATGCTGATGCCGTGGGAGGCTGCGAACTCCGCGACCGTTCTCCCGTATACCGAAAGGAGGCCGTTCGGTGTGAGCGCATGGATGCCGTGCGTGAGCGCCGACTTGCAGGCGTCCATCATGGACCGCACCTGCGGGTGCAGCGTACCGACAGCGAAGGTCTCGGCCACGTCCGCGTATACACCCTCGAACTTCACGCCGATATCGACGCCGACCACATCGCCGTTGCGTAATATCTTCGTCGCTACCGGCGGGGCATGCGCTACTTCGTTCCATCGGGAGATGGATGACGCATGCGCGTAGCCGTTCACCTCGCGATTGGCGGCGGTCGCGCCGCGCTCCTTAAGATGCTGTTCGACGGCCTCATCGATGACATTCGCCCGCGTCCCCGGACGCATAAGCTTCTCTGCGATGATGAGCGCTTCCCGGCCGACCGCCGCGGCGATGCGGATATTCCTGATCTCTTCCGCGGTCTTGACCGACATTACTTATACGATGCGGGGGTGACGAGATTGAAGAGTTTCACCAGGATGATGGCGCCGAGTATGGTGGCGGGCACGTCCATGTGATAGAGATGCATGAACGCGAGCAGCCCCTTGAGATGGAAGGCGAGGAAAGTGCCGAGGGAACCGCCGATAACACCGACAATGATGGCCCCCCAATGCGCACCGAGGGTCTGCACCTTGAAAAATCGCAGGAGCACGAAACCGGACGCGCCGCCGAACGCGATGAGAAGCACGAATTCAAGCACAACGAGCATTGTATCGATCATAGATCCTCCGTCAGCAGTTGGTCATCGAGTTGTCAGCCCTTGGGGGCCGCGTTCATAAGGACGAAGAAGCCCTTTATATCCCCGCCGTCATCGAACACCGGCATGAAAAGCATGCGCTCGGTGTCCGCCTTGTCACGCTCGCCTATCGTGGCGGCAAGCCCCTCGTACGAGAACGGATTGGACTTGATATATACGGTCTTCTTTTTCGAAAGCATGCTCTGATAGAACGCGCCTTCGGGGTCGATGGTGAACCCCGTACGCGTCGCCTCTTCGATATCGAACGCCTCGGTCACCGTGAACATCCCCGCCTCGGTCTTCTCGAGCATGAGGCATTTCTTCGCGCTCACACTGAGCTCACGCTCGAGGCTTTCCATGATATCCATGAGCGATACCGACACGAGCGTACGTGCGGCAAAATCGTCGATGACCGTTCTCCAGGCGCCCTCATCGTCATGATGCGGCACATGCTCCACGGCACCGTCCTCTTCCCCCGCATCCCTGCCGTTCACATCGGAGATGAGATCGGAAAGCCCTTCACGTGCCGTCGTCGGCTCTTTTCCGAAATAATCGTCCGGGACCTTTATTATCTCCGCAGGCTCGTCCGCCGGAAGCTCATCGAGCGCGCCCTCGGGGAGCCTGTCGCTGATATCGACAACGACATCATCGGAAGGCTTTTCACCGATGACATCATCATCAATGGCGAATTCCGGTATCACCGACGGATACTCCGGCTCGAGCGTCGGCGGTTCTCTGCGAACGTCCGCTGCATCGGCGACCTCATCCGGTATCTCAACGCGCGCCACCTCGACATCCGTCGGCAGGTCAGGCACAAGGAAATCCCTGTCCATGGTCTCCAGCGTGAATGCCTTATCGGATGAGAAATAATCCGACTCTTTGATGGCGGGTGCTTTCTCCTCGTCGGTATCGCGCATGCGGTTGACCGCTATCGTATCGGGGAGCGAACGCATCTGCGCCTGATAGGAATCCTCGACCGGATGCGCCGTGAACGATACGTCGATCGGCTCCTCGGCAGTATCGACATCGGTCGTAAAGGCGCTTTCTTCCTGCGCCTTATAATCGCCCAGGCGCATGAGATGCGATACGAGGGTGAAGAAGAAGAATATGAGCGGCACAAAAAGGAGCACGAGCACGATGAAAAGCGCATAGGTGAGCGGGAGAATGCGCTTGACCGCGATCATTATCGAAACGGACGGATAGGTACGCGATGCGACGGCAATGACCGCAGAGTTCATGAGCGCACGCTCCCGGAACGCGGGGAGAAGCTTCGGACGCTCGCTTTGCACTGCATCCGTGGTAAGCGCACGCGTAAGCAGAGGCACATCCTCGATGCTCACCGGGGCGTTCTTGAGCACAAGGAGTACGCCGGCGGGAGTGAATTCAACGGAACGGAAATACACGCTTTTCGACGGATCGCCGAACACGGCGCGCTTGGGGACATCGAACACGACGCTGCCCGTGCGTCTGCCGTCGCTCACGGCCGGATACGCTATCTTTATCGCATGCTCTTCCGCATCGATGGCGACAAAACCGCTTTCCTTGACATGACGGTCGAAGGCGCCGTACCATGATTTGAGCCCGATGCCCCTTCCCTTCTCTATGTCCGGGGCCGTGGAATAGAGGAGCGCGCCGCGAGCGTCGAAGAACGATATCGCGGTAAAACCGATCTCATTCATGGCCGCTGACTTTATCTTCCGTGCAGCGGCACCGCCGCGGGAAAACGCTTCTATCGCCCCCGGAAGTTCGGCGCGGGAGAACACCGCGCGGGCTTTGCGCTCTTTTGCATCGATAACGGCGTCCACCGCGTTCGCGAGCGGCACCATATGCCGATTGTAGCGCGCATAATTGATGCGCAGTCCTTCGTGTTTAAAAAAGAGCACAAAGCCGAGGATGATAAGGAGATTCGCGACTATTCCGAGAGCGGATAACAGAAGTACTCTATAATATTGCGGCATAACCTACGCATTCCCCAGAGTGACCGAATCGTTCGAACGCGCTTTGGGGATTGTAGCAGATTCCGAGGCATTTGCAACGGGTTTGGAACGGCTGAGGATGGGATCGCGCTGTATCATGCGGCTTAGCGCCTCGTCGAATTTGGCGAACACTTCCTGTATCGACGTGTGCTCCGGCTTTTTCTCCTCCGGGGCCGCGACCGCGTCCGATGCGATCACCCCTGCGCTTTCTGCCGAAGCGTTCTGTTTCCCCTCACCTTCCCCGAAGACGATGCGATGCCGCTCAACACGGCTTTTCCCGCCGCCCGCCAGAGAAAGCACCGGGGTGAACGCCTCACGCGCCGCATGCACGGGTGCTTCCATGCCGAGGTCGATGTGCTCGATCGTATGCGCAACACCTCCGGCAGGGGAAGGCGCCGGCGTATTGGGCACGTGCTCCGGGGCGAACGTATGTCTGCGCGCCATGCCGGCAAGGAAAAGCACAAGCTGCTGGATAACGGCGATCAGGAGCGCAGTGATGAACAGAACGACAAAGGTGACGATGGTGCTGTACGAACGGCCGGACACCGAAACGGTAAGGCCGGGCACATCGGAAAAGCCTATCGTCGCCATTGGTCCGTTCTTGGCGAATTTCCCGATGATGCTGATGATATTGTACGCCGACGACTCGCCCTCGCGCACGATCATCTTGTTCACGTTATGACCGTCGGAGAGATAGAACGTACGGTCGGCGAGCTGGTAGTAGGCGATGATATCGAACAGGAAATTCTTGTCCGTACGCGTGCAGGCGATGAACTCGCCCCCCGCGGTCTTATGATAGGCGAGGCAATAGAGCATATTCTCCGTCGCCGAATGGAGTATCATCATCTTCTTCTCGCGCACCTCGCGGATGAGCGATTCCTTGAGCTTAATGCTCCATCCCTTTTCGAGATAGAGCTGCAGGAGCATATCGCCGGTCATGCCGAAGAATGTAAGCGATTTGATATAGGGGTTCTCGACGCTCATGAGATAGAACTTGCGCTTAAGCGCCTCTATTTCATCATCGGAGAGCGCGGCAACGGGACGCTGTGCGAGCGGGTATTCACCCACCATGCGCTCTTCCTGGAACCGTATCACCGAGAGATAGTCGTTCAACGTCTGTTTGACAAGATTGAGCTGATACGTCGCCACCGTTCCGCCGTTGATGTTGAACACCTTTGCGAAGGTATCACCGACCCTCGCGTTCACGAGGTCAAGATAATCATGCAGGAACACGACGAGGGGATTGCGCGAGGGCATCATGGAATCGACGGCGATGCGCATGCCGAAGAACACGATGGACAGCGACAGGGCTGTTATCGCAAGTGTAATGGCGAATCGCTGTACTCTGGTTCTCATGTCCATAGAGCGCTCCTCGGCAGCAAAGGATAATGCACCGTATTTGGATTATCGGCAGATAAATATGATATGTTAAGTGGTTTTTTGGGGGGAAATCGGTGGGTTTGGGGGACGCGCTGCGCGCACCGCGGCTGTAACTGGGGCTGCACAAATCGCCATCCCATTGCGGCTTTGCCGCCAGACTGTTGCGAAAATACCAATCCTTTGCATCGATAGGAGAACGATCAATATAACATCACTGAATCGCTGAGAACAAGGGGTCATGACCCCTTGTTCTCTATATAATTATAGTTGGAGGCCGGGATTATTCGCGGATCAACGACAACACGCTGTCCGAATCGCGGGCAAAGAAAAGGTAATCATTTCCCACTGCACAAAACGAGGCGCCTTTTATTGTACTATAAAAACCCGCCTTTGTTGTGACCAACGGCACGGCCCATTCCGAATATTTCATGGTCCTCGAGTTGATCTTATATAGGTAATATTTTGAGATCGTCCCGTAATCATAGTTCTTTGCGATCGACAATGATCCGTTACCTGGCAGTACTGCGCACGTACTTCCGTAGCTGAAGGAATTATTTGTGCCTTCGAATTTCCCGATAATGCCGGTCTCCAAATACATATCTATTATGCCGTTAGCGCCTGTACGTGCAACACCGGAAAGGCCCTTATAATAAGGAAATTCAAGCGTTCCATATATTGTCCAATATTCGTTCGAACGGACGCCGACCCCATATGATGCATATGAATATTTGCTGATATAGTCGATAACACTGCCGTCATTCGCTGACAATCTATATATCCGTGTATCGTTCTGCCATGGCGTTACCGCGTATATCATGCCATTGTCGTATGTAATAGCGGTAAATCCGATATTAGGCGTCGTTGTCGCTGGCGGATTATTCGTAAGAACAGCCATGATAGTATCATTTGATATCTTATATGCATTGGTCCATACGACATTCCCGTTCACGAGCTGCCTTTTTGTTATCGCATATCCGGGACGATAATCGCCGGCACCGACAATAAGCAGCCAGACATAGGTACCGTCAGAGCAGCATGAATATGCCTGAAACCCTGATATCCAGGAGTAATTGGACAGCACGGTAAATTGATATTTTGGTATGCTGTCATTATATGGTTCGACGGGAAGAGCGCCGTTGAGAAGAGTGAATGGATTTATTATCGATGTTGAGCATCCTATGGTCAACATTGCATACGAAGCAAGGACAAGTGAACAAAATATTCGCTTCATGATCAACTCCTAAAATACGAATCCGGCAGAGGCCTGCCATGTTCCGTACATGCTTGACCTTCCCTGCATTGGACCGCCTGCCGACATCATATTCAGCGTATGCTCAGTCCCCGACAGGATGATATACGTGGCACGGATCTTGGCGAACAAACCAACACCATCAGTGAGTTGCAATTTTATACACGAACTGGCACTGACCCCCCACATCAACATATAGATCGTATATGGAACATTCCCTACCCCGGCCCCGGTAATAAGTACGGGCATTGATGTGTCCGCAGCAATGCCGATCGATACGGCTCCGAATCGCAGATCGATACCGAGGAAAGGGCTGACATACGGTTCGATCATGAACAGATACGCCGGCTGCGTCAACGCAGGACTGTTGCCGAAGCTTATCACACCGGTCACTCCAGCGATGCCGATCCATTTCATTACATCGCTCTGATGCCCGAAGAGGCGCACTTTCTCACATAGATCGAAGCCGTAAAATACGCCATAGTATTTTGTGAACACCGTGTCGAAGAACTGCCCGACAGTGCCGCCGAGATAGAGCCCTTCATGGGACAGAAGGAATTCCTCAACCGCCCCGGATTGTTTTGCCATGCGCTGCTGCAAGAGCTCTTCGACAAGACCGCGTATCCCGCCTTCAAGCGCCTCAATGCTTTTCACTTCTACCCGTGCCGACGATTCGATCCTGCTTGTCTCAACATTGATCAACTCGGCCGAGACATACATGATCGATCCTGTTTTCATGACTATGCCGTAATACATATACTGCATATTAAGGACCTTCCCGATCTTTACCGCACACTCCGACGTTGTGCAGCCGCTTTGCTGGAATTCCTGCTCAGTAAGGACTTGCTGCATATGCTTCCTGTCAAGAACGTCGTATCTTCCGGATCGAACAAGCTCTTGGCGGAATATATCGCTCGCAATGGATGCTTCCATCGCAGAAACGCCTTTCGGCAGAAAATCGATCACACCGACCCTCATGCGCTGGGCATTCGTTGTTTCGACGGCGAAGCACGAGGATACCATGCACAAAAAAAGAACGGGCCACACAACTTGTTTTTTGTCCATTGATAGCACTTGTATTCGATCGAGCACCAACCCCTCCTCACGCACATCAAAATACTATGCGGCCATCCGTCTCACTATTGTTCATCAGCTTAAATCCTAATGGCATCAGTATAGCAGGGGGGGGGTAAATGTCAAATACTGACCGCTTCCCGTCGCGTAGTCCGAAAAAATATCGCACTCTCTCGGCGCGGCGCCCGAAGGGCCGCCCGCTAGAACATCTTGATCGTAAAACCGACCATTGCCGCCAGATAGAGCTTTCCGACATAGTAATGATCGACGACAAAGCTCCCCGCCATGATGACCGCATAAAGATCATAGAAACACGGCAGTGTCGGGGTGAATACCAGCATCGCGGATACACGGTCCGAGACATAGCCCGTGGACGGCACGTTCAGACAGAAATTATTGGCGCCGACCATGAGAAGATCAGATATCTTATAGAAGAGATACGAATCATTGTTGATATCAAAGTCCGTACCCCTGTGCACCGAATCGGTATGCCGCTCAAAATAGTAGTTCGTGATGAACATATCGAAATAGTTCACGGTCAGCGTATGGGCAAGGATAAAATTCCACACCTGAATCTTCACACGCGGGGCAATGGACGCCCAAAGCCCCGCATGATGCTCCTGCGTGATGCCGCTCGTCGCATCGCCGTCGTAGCGCGCCGTCGGCCCGGAAAGACGGATGAAACCGAAACCGAGGAGCTTGAAGAGTTCAAGAAAGCCCACGCGCGCCGTCACATCGAACACCGCGATCGGCTCGATCGTACAGTAGAGCGCCATGAGATCGTCTGCGGGCGTGAACAGGTTCTGGAACCCCACATCGATCTTCGTGCTTTCGAAAAGAATATTCCCCGGCTTGCCGAGGGGAATGCGATACAGTATCCTGCTGTCGACAGCGAGCCCGAGCGGATTCATCTGGGCACCGACACTTTGATCGTAGAAAAGCCCCTGCTCGGACGGTTTGGCAAGCAGCACTGCCGCCGTAATGATAAAAAGCACGGGGCGTAAGCCCCGTGTTCTATAACCGGTAATACTCACTGTCATGACCAGATGATGAGCTTCATCTCGAATTTGTAACTCAAGTCAGGATGCGCCGGGAATACGCGCACCGCATATCCGTTCTGCCCGGTCTTGCGGCAGTCTATCTCGCCCTTGTACTGCCACTTCCCCTTCCCCGATTCACGTATCGCTGCCATCGGTATCGTTGCGGCATTGACTATCTCGCCCTGCCGATTGAGCGTACCGCTGTATATCTCGACCGTGACGGCATCGGGAGTAAGCCCTCCCAGATTCACCTGGGCTTCAACGGTATACTTCATTCCCACTTCCACTTTTTCCGGCGATTCGGACGTGACATTCTCTATACGGACGGAATCCCAGTTCTTGAGAATACCTTCCTTCCATTGTGCCAGTTTTTTCGCGCGGTCGAAATTCTCTCCCGTAAGCATCATTCCCTTGCTGTGCGCGGGTATATAGAATTTTTTCGTATAATCGCCCACCATACGGTCGGTATTGAACTCGGGGCATACGGTCATTATCGAAGCCTTCATCCGTTTCACCCAGCCGCGCGGTATCTCGCTGTGCGTGCGGTCGTAGTAGAGCGGCGTAATGTCCTTTTCGATGACATTGTAGAGCGCACGTGATTCCACCTCGTCCTGATGCTTGTAATCGGTGTATTCCTCGCCGCGCCCGATGGCCCAGCCGTTCTCGCCGTTATACGATTCATCCCACCAGCCGTCGAGTATGGAGAGATTAAGGCCGCCGTTCACCGGCACTTTCATGCCGCTCGTGCCGCTCGCCTCTTCGGGACGCCGCGGATTGTTGAGCCATACATCCACGCCCTGCACGAGATAGCGGGCGACATTGATGTCATAATCCTCGACGAAGACCACGCGCCGGCGGAATTCATCGCGCCGGGCTATCTGCGACAGGTAGCGGATGAGTTCCTTTCCCTCGTTGTCGTGCGGATGCGCCTTGCCCGCGTAGATTATCTGCACCGGCCGCTCGCGATCATTGAGTATATGTTTTATCCGTTCAAGATCGTGAAAAAGGAGCGTGCCGCGCTTGTAGGTCGCGAATCGCCGCGAAAAACCGATGGTGAGCGCTTCGGCATCGAGTATCGAATCCGCGCCCTCTATCTCGCTCTGCGGGTACCCCTTCTGTATCATCTGCTTCTTGACGCGGTCGCGCACGAATGAGATGAGCCGCTCTTTGCGCCGCTCGTGTATGCGCCAGAGTTCAGCATCCGGTATCTCGGCGACACGCTTCCACACATCGTTCTTCGCGGGCGACGTGCGCCACTTCGGTCCTAGATAGCGGTCGTAAAGACCATGCATCTCGTACGATATCCACGACGTCGTATGAATGCCGTTGGTGATATGTCCTATCGGCAGGTCCTCTCTCGGGATATCGGGCCACACGCGCTGCCACATACGGCGCGAAACTTCGCCGTGAAGCCTGCTCACGCCATTATTGTGCGCCGACCAGTTGAGCGCAAGCACGGTCATGCAGAACCCTTCATTCACGTCGTCGGGGTTCTGCCGCCCCCAGCGGAAGAAGCGGTCGAATTTCACGCCCATCTTCTCCATATAGTCGTTGAAATATTTCTGCACGAGCGGGAGCGCAAAAACATCATTGCCCGCGGGCACCGGCGTATGCGTGGTGAACACGTTCGTCGCGTAGATGAGCTGCGATGCTTCGTAGATGGAAAGCCCTTCGGCGAGATACATGCGCAGGCGTTCCAGCGTGAGGAAGGCGCTGTGGCCTTCGTTCATGTGATAGACCGTCGGCTTTATGTTCATCTTTTTCAGAAGGCGCACGCCGCCGATGCCGAGGAGTATCTCCTGGCGTATGCGCATATCGCGGTCGCCGCCGTAGAGCTGCGAAGTAAGCACGCGGTCCTCAGGGCTGTTGGCATCGATGTTCGTATCGAGGAAATAGAGCGTCACGCGCCCGACGGCCGCCTTCCATATCTGCGCGGTCACCTTGCGCCCGGCCATATCGACATCGACGATGCAGGGCTTGCCGTCAGCTTCCTGTATCAGTTCTATCGGGAGATTATAGAAATCATTCTCGATCTCATACTCCTGCTGCCAGCCGTCCGCATTGAGGTATTGGCGGAAGTAACCGCGGCTGTAGAGAAGCCCTACCGCGACGAGGGGAATACCGAGATCGCTCGCCGACTTGAGGTGGTCCCCGGAAAGAACACCGAGGCCGCCGGAATATATCGGCAGGGATTCGTGTATGCCGTATTCGAACGAGAAATATGCCACGCACATATCGTTGGGATTGCCGTTCTGTCCGTTGTAGAGAGGTCGGGCAAGATATTCCCTGATATCCGTATGCACGTGCGCAAGCTCGCTCATGAACGATTCATCCGCCGCAAGGGCATTGAGCCCTTCCTGAGATATCGAACCGACGGTCTTTACCGGGTTATGCAGCGCCGCTTCCCAAATATCGCGGTCCAGGCGCCGAAGCAGATTGACCGCATCGGTATTCCATGTCCACCAGAAATTGTGTATGATCTCCTTGAGCGGCAGGAGTTCCTTCGGCACGGAGGGCGAAACGAGATATTTCTTGATATTCGGCATTGTATTCCTCATACGACGTTTGATGATCGGGGATGATTATACCCGGAATCGGTGCTCGGTGCAAGGCGAACGCCCTGTTTTTCCCCTGTATGAACGATCCGCACCTTGACACGTACCGCCTCGATGATGTACACTGGACGGATGAAGCATGTACCTTTCATCGCATTCATTGCAGCAGCCGTTCTTGCGGCTACGCCGTACATGGAATATATGCGCAGTACCAGAAACCTCCCGACACCGCAGGTGCTCACCAGGCAGATCAAAGAGGAATTCGGGAAACCATCGCCGGACCATGCGCGCATCATCGAGCTCAATAACACCATGCTCTCGAACAAAGTGTACATCTTTCAATACGAGACCTATTACAACCTCGCACAGTGCCATACCGCGCTTACGAATTACGCCGCCGCGCGATCGAACTATATAAGCTCTATCCACTTCGATTTCAGGAAGACCGAGGGCTATGAGCTCCTCAAGGATAATCCGACGATGATCGAATTGAACAAATTCGATATTTTCTACAACTTCTATAATGTGAAGCGCGCAGACATCGCATTATCGTACATGCAGTTCCTCCTCGATGTCATGTCGAACACGGGCGAAGCGATATCGGTAGCCGAATTCTATATCACCAGCCTTAAGAAAGAGCCCATCCCTCCCCTGTTCAAATCGATGGAAACCGCTCCCGCGTACAAAAAGATCGCCGAGCGCCTTCTGCAGCTGAAAAAAGACTAGCCCGCGCCGCTCTATCACCTTTTTCTCGCGAACACCCGGAAATCCCCTGCCACGCACCCCCTGTATTCCCTTGACGAAATCACCGGTATTGGCTATACTACATTAATATGTATCGTATCCGGCATGGGTCCAAAGGCCGGAAAAACTCTGGGAGGAGCAAGGTGCATCGACTGTTCTGCATTATCCTCGCAATGGTGATCCCCCTTGGCGGTCAGGAATTCACCGTCCTCTTCACATCATCGCTCAATGGGAATCTCGACGGATGCAACTGCCGGCAGAACCCGAAAAGCGGTCTTGTCAAACGCGGATACTTCCTTTCTGAATATCGGAAGAAGAACAGGAATTTCATCCTGCTCGAATCCGGCGATGTGTCCGCTATCGAAACGGTATATCTGAAAGAGACCGTGACCGTCGGCGGCACCGTCATGGAACGACCGATAAAAGAGCCGTATATATTCCAGGCGTATCGCTACTTGAAATATGACGCCATCGCCATGGGCGATCAGGATATCGGCAAAGGCGTCGACTACTTTCTCTCCGAAGCGGCGACACTGCCGTATGTGAACGCCAATGTCAAACTGAAGACCGCGAACGGCACGACCGCCTTCGGCGCGCCGTATATCATGAAGAACGTCGGCGGCGTACATATCGCCGTCATCGGCATTACGGCGGAGACCGCGTTCCGTTATCAAAAGCAGAACATTAAGGATGCGGTCGTACTTTCCGCAGCAGCAGAGTCCGCCGCAGCGTTCGCCAAAGAAGCACGGGCGAAGGGCGCGAAGGCGGTGATACTCCTCTCGCATGCCGGCTATGATTTTGATGTTGCGCTCGCAAAGCGCCGTGTGGGCATCGATCTCATCGTGAGCGGGCATGACCAGTATCTGCCGGTGAAAGACCCCGACGAATCGCCGGAGCGGGAGGTCATCGACATGAGCGCGGTCGATATCGGCGGCGTGTACGTGCTCTCGAGCGGCGGCAACGGCAATCGCGTCGGCATCGCCGCCTTCACCGCCGGGGCGAACATCGTCATGAAGAAGTTCTCGCTCGAGTATATCGATTATACGACGAGCAGGGACGATGCTACCATACGCGCATGGGCGAGCGAAGAGATGCAGCGTGAGATGAAGGCGTTCGAAAAACGGCGGCTGGACATCAAATGAAGATGATCCGTACCATCATGATCGACCTGGTCGCAATGGCCCTCATCGCGTTCGGCGCGGGGAGCGTGTTCAACGCGTTCTACCCGTCGGGGTACAAGCTTCGTGCCCCCAACGACAATATCATAGCGATAAACACGCAGCTTGCGAAAGTGAAGTTCGATGAAAACGCTTTCTTTATCGATGCCCGTTCCCCCGCTGAATATGTGTCCGGTCATGTGCCGCGTGCCGTCAATCTTCCCGAGGACCGTTACCTTGAATTCGCCGAGGCGCTCTACGACCGCATCGATGCCGCACCGGTGGTGGTCGTCTACTGTTCCGATGAGAAATGCGACAAGTCCCATAAGCTCGCGCACAACAGGCTCGGCGTCTCGTTCAAGGGCAAGCGCATTTATATCATGACCGCGGGGATGACGGGATGGAACGCCAAGGGTTATCCGTCGGAGCGGAAACAATGAAGATCACCGATCTTGCGACCAATCGATTCCTCGCCCTCACGTGCCGCATACTCATAGGCACGCTCTTCATCTACGCGAGTGTCGATAAGATACTGCACCCGGTGAGCTTTGCGCACACGTTCGCCAACTATGCGATAATGCCGGACGCCTTCACGCCGCTCGTAGCGATATTCGTTCCCTGGTTCGAGCTCATCGCCGGGACCATGTTCATCATCGGGTTCCGTACGCGTTCGACCGCCATTGCGCTCATCCTTCTGCTCTCAGCCTTCCTCGTCGGCATTACGGTCAATCTGGTGCGCGGCGCCGATATGGACTGCGGATGCTTCGAATTCTTCGGCATACCGGAGCGGCTGTCGATATCCACGTTCCTCAGGGATGTCCTTTTCATCGCCCTCACGCTCCCGCCGTTCTTTGCTCCCCGCCAGGCCTTCGCGATCGATTCACGTATCGAGAAAGGAAAACAACAATGACGCGATTCTTTCGATCGATGAGAACCTTCCGCTTCCTTCCGGTGCTGTCCCTCGCCGCTCTGCTCTCGGGGCAGGAGACCGTTTCCTTCACCGGCGGCGAAGAAATGCAGAAGAAGGTACAGAACTCCCTTGTTTCAATATCCTGTAAAGCGAAGGGGATAACCTACGGATACCGCCGCTGGATGGACCGGGGCACGTCGACCGGCGCAGGTGTTTTCATCTCGAAGGACGGTCTCATCGTGACCGCATATTCACTTGTCGCTTCCCCGGAAACGATAACGGTGAAGATGGCGGACGGCAAACAATCCGGGGCGACCCTTGTCGGGTTCGACCCGTTCATCGATGTCGCCGTCATCAAGCTTAACAGCGGCGAAGCGCCCGACATGCTCGCATTCGACACCACCGACAGCATCACCGCGGACGCGGTCGCGATAGCGGGCGGTTTCCGCGAGGGGAACGCCCCGACGCTCATTCCTATAACCGTATCGCGCCTCGGCCGCATGGGCATCGGCATCGCGTATATCGAGAATTTCATACAATTCAGCGCCGATGTCGTCCCCGAGGACCTCGGCGGACCGCTCATCGACCAGAGCGGGAATATCGTGGGCGTCAATGTCATGACCGGCACAAAGCGCGCCGGCGTCGGGCTCACCGTCCCCGCCTCGATGGTACGCGCATCGTTCGCGTCGATAAGCCAGGGCGGGAAAGTACAGTACCCGTTCCTCGGCGTCTATGTACGTGAACTGCGCAATATCAAGGACTTCAATTATCCTGCCGAGGGGCTACCCCAGGAAGGGCTCTTCGTGCTCGGCGTTCCGGACGATTCACCCGCGAAAAACGCGGGCATCAATTTCGGCGATGCCATCATCGAAGTGAACGGCGTTGCCGTTACTTCCTACAGCGACATGTATCAGGCCCTCGCCGGAAAGGCTGTCGGCGACCAGACATCGGTCGTACTCCTGCGAAAGGGTTCACGCATGCAAGCGACCGTAGCGCTCGCAGAACGGCCGCTCCTGCCCGTGTTCAATATACCGAACTTCTGCAGGCTCTTCCTCGGTTTCGACGTGGGAAAAGAGACGATATCGCCGACACATACCGCCTATACGGTAAAGAAGGTGTACTTTTTCGGGGCGAAGAAAAAAGAAGGCCCCTACGGTGAAGGCGATTACATCGTGCAGATAGCGCCCGGGAAACCCTACGGCGTTCCCGAACCGATACGCGAGAACGCACAGATGGCGGCGCTCATCTATCCCGACTCGATAGTGCTCGATGATTCCGAATACGGCCTCGATCTCTTCTTTGCGAAACGCCCCGATCAATTCGGGAGTCGCGCGGTGTTCCAAGGCTCGATGAAAAAGATCTCTTTTTAAGGATTGTATCATGAAAGGCATTGCCTTCGTACTCATCGCGCTCACCGCTGTATTGAGCGCACAGACACCGGCCCCGTCGGCCTTTGACACCACACGCGATGTCATTCGCGCGAAGAAGCAAATCGAGATGGGATCGAAGGACAAGAAGAACTATGAGACCGTCATCAAGGGAAGCCTCATACTCAATGACTTTCAGCAGATAATAGAGCTCTGCAATAAACCCGAATACATCGCCAACATCGCCCCGCTGCTCCGTGCGAGTGCACTAGCGGACGCGTATATCGGGGTAAAAAACTTCGACGAGGCGCTGAAGACCGCCGAGACGATACCCGATGAAAAGGAAAAAAGCCTTCGTTTCGCCCGCGCATACTATGCAAAATTCTACTGCAATAAAGCGATGGACTATTACCGCCAGTTCCTGGACAAGGGCGGGAAATTCGAGGCGCTCACGTTCCGCAATGTCGATGTCCAGGGATACGGGTTCGATGTTCCGGAGTACTGGATAACCTCGCCGGGCAGGAAGGTCGTGGAAGGGGATTGGGAAATATCCGCATGGACGTTCTTTTCGCTGTACGGGATATGGTATCAGGTGAACACGTTCTATTACACGGCGCCCACCGATGAGGATGTGAAAGAGAAGGTCGTGAAGACGCTCAAGGCACGCATCGCGTCCGATTACGACAAGGCAGGCATGCTCGCCGTCATGGAACGCGGCAAGCTCGTCGCGGTCAAGAAAAGCGATGTCGCCAAAACGTTCAAGGGATTCTTCGGGAAATCGGGCGGCACGGACCCGAAAGCGGCCGATGTCGGTGCCGTATGGTATTCCCGCGACAATAAACGCGAAAGCTCGCGCTTCGTCGATATCTATCTGCTTCCCGACGCGGCCACCTTCACCGATTCCCGCATGGGGAAATCGCTCCTGCAGATCGTCGCGATGTATTACTACTACAATTCCGCGGCAAGCGACAGGCATTACAAGACCGAACTGGAAGCGTTCCTTGACCGCCTCATATCCCGCTGATCGTCATCCCTTGACAGTTATGCCCGTTTGCTGAACGATACTTTCCCGCGCTCGTCGACGTCGGCGGCGATCGTATCGCCCTTCACGAACGCACCGCCGAGCAATGCCTTTGAAAGCGGGTTCATTATCTCCGACTGTATCGTCCGTTTGAGCGGTCGCGCTCCGTACTGAACATCGTAGCCCAGGGCGGCAATATACTCGAACACCTTCTTCGCGATCGACAGCGTGTAACCCTGATCCCTGACACGGCGAGCGAGCTTTTTCATCTCAAGCTCGGCGATACGCACTATCGTATCCTTCATGAGCGGATGGAACAGTATCGTCTCATCGATGCGATTGAGGAATTCCGGACGGAAATTCGTCCGCAAGAGCGACTCGATGGCATCCATCACCGCCTTTTCGCTGTAATCACCTGACGCCTGTCGCTCCTGGATGATATCGCTCCCGATATTGCTCGTCATGATGATGAGGGTGTTGGTGAAGTTCACCGTACGCCCCTGCGAATCGGTAAGCCGTCCGTCATCGAGCATCTGCAGGAGTATGTTGAACACGTCCGGATGCGCCTTCTCGACCTCATCGAAAAGCACGACTGCGTAGGGATGCCGCCGTACCGCTTCGGTGAGTGCGCCGCCCTCTTCATAACCGACATACCCCGGGGGTGCGCCGATGAGCTTTGCCACCGCGTGCTTCTCCATGTACTCGCTCATATCGATGCGTATCATGTTCCGCTCGTCATCGAAGAGGAACGAAGCGAGCGTCTTGGCAAGCTCGGTCTTTCCCACACCGGTGGGCCCGATGAACAGGAACGTCCCCACGGGGCGATGTTCGTCCGCAAGGCCGCTGCGATTGCGCCGTATCGCGTCCGATACTTTTCGTACGGCATCATCCTGCCCGATGACGCGCAGAGAGAGCGCCTCCTCCATGCGGATGAGCTTTTCGCGCTCGCCCTCCATCATCTTGCTCACGGGTATACCGGTCCACGTCGCCACCACGCGCGCGATATCGTCCTCGCTCACCTCCTCGCGGAGAAGCGTGTTCGCGCCGGTGATCTCTCCCGTCATTCTCGCAAGTTCCTTCTCCTTCTGCGGGATGAGCCCGTAGCGCAATTCGCTCGCGCGGGCGAGCTCCCCGGCACGCGCCGCTTCCGCCTCCTGGAATTTGAGATGCTCCACTTCCTCCTTGAGCGCGCGCATGGATGCGATGATCTTCTTCTCGTTCTCCCATTTCACCTTGAGCGCAGAGAACGATTCTTTCTTATCAGCGACCGTCGATGTTATTTCGGCGAGACGTTTCTTCGAATCGGCATCGGATTCCTTTTTCAGCGCCTCGCGTTCTATCTCCAAACGGGTGATGTCGCGCGCGAGCGTATCGAGCTCTTCGGGCATGCTGTCTATCTCTATCTTCACGCGGCTTGCCGCTTCATCGATGAGATCGATGGCCTTGTCCGGAAGGAAACGGTCCGTGATATAGCGGTCGGCGAGCGTTGCCGCAGCGACTATCGCCGCGTCCGCTATCCGTACACCGTGATGCACTTCATAGCGCTCCTTAAGTCCGCGCAGTATCGATATCGTATCCTCAGCAGAAGGCGGCTCGACCAGGATCGGCTGGAATCGCCGTTCAAGCGCCGGGTCCTTCTCGATATGCTTCTTGTACTCATTGAGCGTTGTCGCGCCCACGCAGCGAAGCTCACCGCGTGCAAGCGCCGGCTTCAGCATATTCGATGCATCCATGGCACCCTCGGCGCTGCCCGCTCCCACAAGGGTGTGGAGCTCGTCGATGAACAGGATGATCGATCCATCCGCATCCGAGATAGTTTTTATAACGGCTTTGAGCCGTTCCTCGAATTCACCGCGGAATTTCGTTCCGGCGATGAGCGCGGCAAGATCGAGCGAGACGAGTTTCTTGCCTGCAAGCCCTTCGGGCACATCGCCCGAGACGATGCGCCGCGCAAGCCCCTCGGCGATCGCGGTCTTTCCCACACCCGCCTCACCGATGAGCACAGGATTGTTCTTGGTGCGCCGTGAGAGCACCTGCATGACGCGGCGTATCTCATTATCACGCCCGATGACGGGATCGATCCTGTCCTTGCGTGCAAGCTCGGTAAGATCGCGCGTGTACTTTTCCAATGCCTGATATTTGTTCTCCGCATCCGGATCATCGACCTTCTCGCTCCCGCGGATCCCCTTAAGCGCAGCGAGCACTGCGTCGGTACGTACGCCGAGTGCGGCAAGACGCTCATGCACCGTTCCCTCTTTTACTTCGAGCACGGCGAGGAACACATGCTCGCTCGATGTATAGTCGTCCTTCATGGCGCCGGCGATCTTCTCCGCGCGGACAAGGATGCGCGAGAGTCTCGCCGAAAGCGCTATCTGCGCGTTCGATCCGTCCGCACGCGGCGATCGTACAATGTCATCGGCTATCGCCGTACGCAACAGCCCCGGGTCTATTGACAATTTCTTCAGGAGGGGAACGATCACCCCGCGCTCCTGCTCAAGGAAAGCCGAAAAGAGATGGACATCGTCCACCTCGGGATTGCCGCGCTCCACGGCAAGCGAATGCGCCGATTGAAGCGCTTCCTGGACCTTCGTGGTAAGTTTGTCGTATCGCATAGTCGGCCTCTCGCTGTAACAATAGCAAGATGTGTGCCGACCTGAGCTATGCCCCTATCGTTTCGTTACGCATGAAAAGTTGATTTTATTGAATTCCCCCACGTTCCCTTCGACTCCGCTCAGGGAACGGCCAAGATATTCATGTTAAAAAGCAGTTCGCTTCCCGAGCCGATGCCCCGATCTATCAGTGAGCCGATGGCGAACAGCCGAGGTAGGTGCCGAGGGATGCGAAGAAGCCCTGTTCACCCGCAATACAATTTCAGCAATTGACAGACTTCAAATGTATCAGTTCAGTATAGAAGGGCATGATAACGTCCGCTCAGTGTATCCAAATATACCCTTGGAATATCGCACGCTGTATCGGCCAATACATGATATTCGGCTGGCCCTTGATATAGGAGAAATGCACAAGCCCCCAGTATCGCGAATCGCATGATTCATTGCGGTTATCGCCGATGGCGAGATAGAAAGGCTCCTTCACCGGATACGTATACTCCGCAGCGTTCGACGCGAATCGCTGGTAAATGTTCACCCAAAGCCACTTCTTCGAATCGTAATGCACTTCTTCTCCATTCACCTTCACGCTGTAAGACCGTACATCATCATATGTCGGGTCCTGAGAAAGACGCGTAAAGACGATGGATTCTCCCACCTTCGGCACATACACCGGGCCGTAATTATCGCGCATGCTCCCGGGTATCTCAAGCATCGGACGGCTCTGTACGTTCATGCCGTCACCGAAACTGAAATTGCCCCATTTGTCATCGAGGGGCTCTCCGTTGATATATATCTTCTTGCGAATGATCTCGACCGTATCGCCGCCAACGCCGATGGCGCGCTTGACATATTCCTTTTTCGGGTCCCAGTCCGATGTCTTCAGGCCGAGCAGTCCCATCATCGGCACCATTCTCTCGCCGGTCACCTTTTCGCCGATATAGTTCGCTATCGTAATGCGCGGATCGGAGGCGAACGGAGAGAGACACACGAGCGCGACGACCTCTTTGACCAATTGTATGAGCGGCGACGGCGGATAGAGCGGGCGACCGCCCTCGCATGCCATGCTCGCCGACGGCGGCGCGCGGAATATTATGATATCTCCGCGGGCGGGGAATTTTATCTTCGGGAGGCGAAGCCCCTCATGCCCGTCGGTGAACGGGACCTTCATGCCGTAGAGAAAACGGTTGGCAAAAAGCCTGTCGCCGGGCATGAGCTTGGGTTTCATGGAACCGGTCGGTATCATGTAATTCTGCAAGAGCGTAAGGCTCAACGCGATGACGACAACGGCGGCCTCGGCCAGCGAACGGATATTGCCGCGCCAGTCCTTGCACTCGCCGATGAACCAGTCGATGATCTTTTTCAGTTCACGCACCGCTTTTCTCCTTAAGTATTAAACGACTTGCACTATCGTGGTATCTTCAATTCCAGAATTATCTCGAAGCGCTCGCCGTCGAACGTTTCGCTCACCGGTTCCGCGGCGGCTATCACCTTCTGCACCGCATCATCCGCACCCGGGTACCGCTGTGCAAGCAGTACCTTCAATTTCGCCTTCGCCGTCATGAGCGCCGCCTCGCGTGAAAGATATTTCCGCCGCGAGTCCATGAGCGTGCGGTCCTTCACCGTCCCCATGCCGTACGCCCGCACCGTGTTCTCATCGATGAACCCGTCGCGCATGAGCGACTTCGCGAGCAGATTGAGCCGCTCGCGCGACTCGCGGTCCATCGTGATATCCACGGAATGTCTCGTGCCGTGCACCGTATGGACGATAGTATTGCTCATAATGCGTATCGCGTTCGTGCCGCGTATCAGCCGTTCAACGGCGGGGATATCGCTTCGTATCGCCTTGAACGACACCTGCTTTGCCGCGCTCCGGTAAAGCGCGATGGTCGCATTCGAGAGCGCCTCGTCATAGCTCCTGCCGTTGCCGCTCCCCGCGATGAGCCCTTCACCGCCCTTCGTCCCGCAGGACAGTATGAACATGAAGGCCGCTGCCATGAAAAAATATGCTTTCATCGCCGGAACTCCTTGTGAAAATACGCATTTCCCCGCCTTTTCATGGCGGCATTATAGCAGTAAATGCCGCTCGTGTAAAGCCGATATCGTTATCGAATGTACGAGTGCTGAGACAGCGGAACAGCACGGGCATCCTGCATTGACCAGAAACATTAGAAATTGTATAGTACCATGGAAGGAATGACCTATGCGCATACTCTTATTCGCCATGCCCGACACGGTGAGCGCTCTTGATGCTGTCACCGCGCTCCCCAACCTCGGTCTCGCATCGATCGCCGGCAGCGTCACCGGTCACGATGTATCCATGATCGATCTTGCGTTCTATCGCCGTGATATCTCCGCCCGCGTACGATCGATCGCCATCCGCGAAAAGCCCGATATCGTCGGTTTGAGCGCGATGAGCTTTCAATACGCAAGCGCCTGCCGTGTGGCACGCATCATCCGTGAAACGGCTCCACGCGCGTCCATCGTGCTCGGCGGTTATCACGCGACGCTCATGCATGATGAGATCGCGGAAAGTACGGAGGGGAAACTTTTTGACCATATCGTCCGCGGCGAAGGCGAACGCGCGTTCCCGGCATTAGTCGACGCCATCGGCTCCGGGCGCGGATTTTCACGCATCCCGGGGCTGACCTACCGGCATACGGGCGTCATCCGCAGCAATCCTCCGGCACCGCCGCTCGCGCTGTCGAAGATCGCATTGCCGCGCCGCATTGCCCGCCTCATAGACCGCTCGCGATTCCTCGGGATGCGATTCGACTGTGCGGAGACATCGCGCGGCTGCACCATGGGCTGCCGCTTCTGCAGTATAACGGAGATGTACGGCCGATCGATCCGTCACTTCCCGATACCGCGCATCATCGCCGACCTTGCAGAGCTCAGGCACAGCGGCGTTAAGGGCGTGTTCTTTGTCGATGACAACATCACGCTCAACACCGCGCATTGTATCGCGCTCTGCCGCGCCATCATCGCCGAAGGCCTTGACACGCTGACCTACATCACGCAAGCGAGCGTCCGCGGGATACTTGCCGATGAAACGCTGCCGCCGCTCCTCGCACAAGCCGGTTTCCGATGGGTGTTCCTCGGCATCGAAAGCGATACGGCAAAAAACCTCCGCTCGCTCGGTAAACCGTCGGCCCCCGGCGATGCACGGGAGGCGGTGTCGCGTCTCAGGAAGAACGGCATCGGCGTGTTCGGCGGCTTCATCGTCGGCAATCCCGATGATACGCGGAGCGATATCACCCGCGCGTTCCAAAGCGCCCGTACAACCGGTGTTGATCACCCCATCATGCAGTGCCTTACTCCGTATCCCAAGACCAGGACGCGCGATGACCTTATGCGCGAGGGGCTTATCACGAACAAGAACGACTTCAGCCGCTATAATGGGTTCATGGCGAACGTGCGCACGCATCATCTGACGAACGAAGCGCTGACACGTGCCATGCTCATCGAAGGGATAAAGCTCTATTTCGATCCGCTCCATATACTGAGAAGCCGTTTCTGGCGATATCACCCCTCGCTGTGGCTGCCGCTCTTCATGAACAATTTCCGTTATGTGTTCGGTGCGATCCGCGGAAGACTGTTCGCATCGCGCCATTCCTGGTGATACATCCGGGTCATTCCGGCGACCGGAAGCCCGTTCCGTAATTGACCGCCACGCATCGTTCGCATATACTATCGCTATGCCGGCACCCGTTCTTTTCCGTACGATACCGCAACATCCCATGGAGACAGCATGCGCCCGAACATCATCCTCATCCACTCCGATCAGCACCGCTTCGACTGCGTCGGGGCGAACGGCCACCCGTTCCTCAAGACGCCGAATCTTGACAGGCTCGCCCGCGAGGGCGTGAATTTCACCCAAGCGTATACACCATCCCCGATATGCTCACCGGAACGGGCGAGCATCCTGTGCGGGGCATGGACGACGCAGCATGGATGCCTGAGCATACCGAATACCGAGACCTATGCGCCCGCCGACACGAAGTTCACGACGTTCTCGCATCTTTTGAACACCAATGGGTACGATCTCGGCTATGTCGGGAAATATCATCAGGAGTTCCCCGGAACGCCGCTCGACTATGGATTTTGAGACTACATCCCCGAGCACGCATACGGCGCATGGCGCAAGGCGCAGGGGCTTCCCGATAAACCGCGGGCGAATCGATGGTTCGGTGAAACTGATGCCGCGATAAAGCCGGAACAGTCACGGATAGCATGGGGCGCATCGGCCAGCATCGATCTTATTAAAAAGTATAATGCTGAGAAAAAGCCGTTCCTCGTGCGATGGGATCCGAGCGAGCCGCATCTGCCCAATGTCGTGCCGGAACCGTTCGCATCGATGTACCCGCCGAAGTCAATACCGCCGTGGCCGAGCTTCGGCGATGCGCTTGCCGGCAAGCCGTATATTCAGGCACAGCAGCGCCGCACCTGGAAAGTGGACGATTGGAAGTGGGAGCAGTGGGCACCGATAGTGGGCCGCTATCTCGGGGAGATAACCCTGCTCGACCATGAGATCGGCAGAATACTCGCGCTTCTCGACGAGCTCAAGCTCGCGGACAACACGCTCGTCATATACTCCACCGATCACGGCGATATGTGCGGTGCGCACGGCATGATAGATAAACATTTCATCATGTACGACGACGTTACGCGCGTACCGATGATGATGCGTTATCCCGGCGAACTGCCTGCAGGAAAAACATGCGACGCCTTTGTAAGCCACGCCATCGATATTGCATCGACGATATGCTCCGCCGCCGGAATAACGCCGCCGTCGACATTCGCCGGTAAGAATTTATTTGACATTGTGAACGGCGCGGATGCGAAACCGCGAGAGGACATTTTCAGTGCATGGCACGGCGGCCAATTCTCATCGTTCACGCAACGCATGGTACGCAACAGAGAATGGAAATATGTCTGGAACGCGTCCGCTGAGGATGAGCTCTATCACATGACGGACGATCCCGCCGAACTGACCAATCGCGCGACAGATACTGCCTGCAAAGCGGTATTATCGCGAATGAGAAAGCGTCTCGTTGCGTGGATGCTGGAGACGAATGACGTGGTGCTCAATGAATGGACGAGATCATCGCTTGAAGATAATACAAAAATCTGAAAAACCACGAAGGACACCGAGAAACACAGAGAGTAACGAAAACAAATTTCTTCTCTGTGATCTCTGTGGTTCGATATTTCTTATGCTTTCTTTCGAGTCCACCGTATCGACCGATACGCCTCGATGAGCAGCAGGAATGAAAGCGCGAGGAGCACTATCCCGCAGACACCTCCTATGATGAGCGTCGGCACCGCAGCCGGTTTCGGATATGTCCCCGCGGATATCGCCGGTATCGACGAGATGAACGATATGAGCATGCTCACAAGCGACCAGAGCGTGAATGCAAGCATGAAGAGCATGGGGATTATCGCGATGAGGGCGTTCCTCTTCGTACGCACGAGCCACACGGATATCGCAAGGAGCGTGAGCGCCGCAAGGAGCTGATTGCTCGTGCCGAATATCGGCCAGGCGACGAGATATCCCTTTTCACCGGCGAGCATGAGGAAAAGCGCGGGGAGCGAGAGCGTTGCAGCGGTCGCGAGCATACCGCCGGCAAGCGAATTTAAACCGAATATCTCCTGGAAGATATAGCGTGCAAGGCGCGTCGTCACATCGAGCGTATCGTACACGAAGGTGGCGAAGGCGACGAGCGCGAATGACAGCGCGAACTGTGCATCGATACCTACGGCGGATAGATATTTCGCTATGCCGTTGGCGAATATCATATTGGGGTCGCTCTTGAGCGCCGCATCACCTTTGGCGAGCATCATGACGGTGGCAAGCGCAAGCACGGCGACCACACCTTCAAGTATCATCGCGCCGTACCCGACGACACGGGTGTCGGATTCCTTCTCTATCTGCTTCGATGTTGTTCCCGAGCTCACGATGCTGTGAAAACCCGAGCAGGCGCCGCAGGCGACGGTGATAAAGAGGAACGGGAACACGAGCTTTCCCGACTCAATACCCGCTAAGCCTTTCAGGTTGATCATCGGATACTGGATCGCTCCGCCCATGAGCACCGCGCCGATGAGGGCGATACCCATGACGAGGTAAAGGAACCATCCGCCGAGATAGCCGCGCGGCTGAAGAAGAAGCCACATCGGCAATAGCGACGCGATGAAGCAGTATGCGAGGAGCACGAGCACCCAGCCCTTATGCGGCATCTGCATGACGAATGCGCCGAATTCCGGCGGGAGCTTCGTACTCGCGAATATCGCACCGATCACGAGCGGCACGAACACGGCAGTAAGGAGCGCAAGGGGCAGCTTTGTTTTACGCATAAGGACACCCATGAGCAGCCCAAGCGCGAGATATACGGCTGAACTTGCAGCCACGCCCGGCCCATACGCATCGCCGCTTGCGACGGAGCGGAACGACTGCGCGGTGATATCGGCGAATGCGATGATAACGTACACGAGGGCGAACCATACGAAAATCAGAAAGAGTATCTGCGCGCGGCGCGACATGTTCGACTTGACGATCTCGCCGATGGACGACGCCTTATTGCGTATCGATGCGACGAGTGAACCCATATCGTGGACACCGCCGATGAATATGGAACCGATGACTATCCATAGGAGTGCGGGGAGCCAGCCGAACCAGATGCCGGCGAGTATGGGGCCGACGATGGGACCTGCCGCCGATATGGCCGAAAAATGCTGACTTAAGAGGAGCGACGGTTTCGCGGGCACATAATCCATGCCGTCGTTCATCTCAACCGCGGGGGTTTTCCGCATATTATCGAGGGCGAAGATATTCGCAACGAATTTCCCGTAGAAAATATATCCCGCGGCGAGAACGATTATCGATGAGATGACGACGACGGCAATCATACGGCGCTCCTTTCATAATGGCTGCGTACGATGGATGTCATCGCACGCGCGCCTACTGTATTGTTTTTTCCGTACGCTGTCAACCCCGCAGCGGCCGGGTGTGCGACTTTCAATTGTCGGCATCACATGCCGTCATGCCAAAGAGCACGGGGTTTTAACCCCGTGTTTGTTATATTTAAGCTGTTATACACGGGGTCAATACCCCGTGCGCTATACCGACAATGAAACGTCAGTCATTGGCCGGCTATGGATCGATCTTCACCGGCATATCGAGCGAACCTCCTTCAACGGAATTCCCGGACACGTTCACCGCAGAAGAATGCTCCGCCCATATGCCGTATCGGTTCGTCAAGCTCAGCCGATTCGGATCGATTATCATATTCCCGCTCACCGTCACATTCGACGCATTGGCGACATGTATGCCAAGTGCGCCGGAGTTGACGATACGATTATCACGGATGACGAGGTTGTGCACAAGCGTGAGGTCTCCGAGGCCGACGGCATCACGATCGAAGTCGTAGATATCGATGGCGCCCGCGGGACGACCGGCATACTTCCTGCCGCCCTCGCCATAATTAAGCGAATTCACTATCGTGTTCCGTGCGATGCTGATATCACTTGAAAAGTAGTAGTTAAGCTCATTGCGCTTATTCTTCACGTTCTCGATGTACGAGCAGAGTATCGCAGCGCTCGTATGGTTGGACATGACATTATCCTCGATGCGTACACCGCCCGCGCCCATGAACACCGCATATCGCCGCGTGTTCTGGAAGCGATTATTGCGGATGAGCGTCCCGTCGAGCCGCCAGCTTTTATTGAACACAAGTGTCGGCAGCCGCGTATCGTTCGTATCGAACGGAACGACATTCCCCGCAAGCGGGCGATCGAGCGTTATCCGCGGCGGCTGCCACGGCCATCGATACGGCTCCATAGCGACGATGGTGTATGTGCTCTTTCTGCTCTCGGCGACCTCAACGACCTCTATCGTATCGCCTTTCTCATACCACGTGACCGAACCGGCGTGCAGATCGAGCGTATTCCCTTCGAACGACTTCACTTTATTGCCGCGAAGCGAAATGACGATATTGTCATCCTGCAGATGATCGAAATAATTATTCTCGATGCGAGGACCGCGCCGTGCGCCGATGAAATGAAAACCGTCCGCGCAGGTCGCCACGATGCGGCCGCTCGCGGGCCGCGGGCAGATGCGGTTACTGACGAGCGTTACATCGTTACAGAACATGAAGATAGAAGCGAACGCGCTCGCGCTGAAAACACTTACTCGTTCGAGCGTAAGCCTATCGCAGAAGTTGAATACATTGAGGTGTCCGAGGGCGCGGCGGACACGGACATAGCGAAGCCCCTCTATCCCTTCTATCGCCGCCGCCATATCCGGGCGATCATAGACAAGACGCGCCTTATCGCCGATCATAGACGACGATTGGATAAAACCGACGAAAAAGAACGCGTACTCCCCATCGGGTTTATGCACGGTAAGCCAATTCCCGTCGCGGTCGTTAAAACCGCTCCCCGTCGGCAGGGGATAACCCGGATCGGGCACGCAGGTTATCGACCGTTCGCCCTGGCTCGTTGCGACAACGGAGCCCTGCGATAGTATCGGCGGGTCGTAATCGAAAGCGACATTGCGGAGCATCAGCCCCGGGCTGTGGTCGAAGGTTAATGCGGCGAATGCACCGCCGAGAATGATCTCGCCGTCCTCGATAGTAAGGTTCGTTACGTACTCGCCGCCCGCCGCGTACTGCCATTTGGCGTTGTTCGACTGCGGGGTCGCTATGCGGCATACTCCGCCGAGTGAGAGCGTCGTACCCGGATGCGACGCCGCGTATGTGAATGCTTTCTGGAGCGCAGGCCCATTATCGAATGTGCCGTCGGCTTTTCCGCCGAAATCAGCGATCGGCTTTACCGCTGCGAATGCTGAAGCCGCGATCAGAACAAGTACGAGTAATTTTCGATACATGTGTGCACTCCTTCTCCCCTTTCTCCTTTATCAAGGCGTGCGCCTATGGCGCAGCCCGGCGGCAAAGCCGCTATGGGGAAAGGGGCCGGGGGAATAGGGGTTATTTCTTCAACGTATATCTCGTCTTCCAATTCGGCACGCCGTCCGTCTCGGCATATTCGTCCGATACGAACGGCGGCTTCTCACCGAACAATTCCTTGTACATGGCCTCGCACCGGCTCGAATACCCGAAATTGAAACGATCGGTCCGATACGGCTTATCCGTTATCCATTCCGGCGGTTTCAAGTCGACGACCGTTTTTCCGCCGCGGCGTATCTCAACACGTACAGCGCCTATTTCCATCGGTATCTGCACGCTCGACAATCCCGCGGCTGCATCCATGCGTTTTCTTCCGTTCACCCACACTTCAGCAGGCGCCGCCAGTATCGCCGCAACATCGATGATGTCCTGCGCGGGAACAAGCTGATCGCGCACCGCGTTGTTGATATGCCAGTACGGCACTTCGATATCGATATTGAAATGCGACGGCACCGCGGTCGACGGATACTTCCGGTAGAACGCGAAGGCGACATCGCCTGTGACCGTCTGCGGTTTTTTCCGCCAGATATTCTTGTAATACTGAAGCAAAATCGAGTACGCGAAATTATGATTGATCTCAGGTGCGAGATGATGCCCTTCGGGATAATCGTTCCATGTCACATAGCTCATGAACGATACGTCGTTTGTCACGGCACGATCAAGAAGCGTGCGGAACATCGTGGCGCCGGGAATGGGAAGATAGTACGTCATGACGTCGGCCGGCGTTATCTTCTGTATATCGCGCTCAAAATGATACATCTGCTTCGTCTTCTTCGAGAACACCTTTGAATCATAGAAATCGGTGAGCACCGCCTGTCCGTAGAAGCGTCCGCGCTTTTTCGCCGTGCTGATGACATAATCCCAGTCAGCATCCTCCTCAGGAAAAACCATGTCGGCGAAACCGGTGGCCGCGGGGAAATAATCGAACACCGCGTTCACATATCGTTTATAGAACGCATCGACATCCCCGATGTCCTTCCCTTTCGATGCGACGCGCACATGCTCGCTCGCCGACATATGATACACGAAGGCTGCTTTGATCCCCATCGCATCGGCGAGGCTTTCGTACGCCTCCGCAAGCGCCTTCATGTTCTCCTCGACGTTCGGCTGCCGAAGTATATCGGCGGTATTTTTCACGCCGTCGGCAAGGCCCTCCGTGGACCAGGTCAGGAATATTATCCGTCCGTCCGGCGCGCGCAGCCAATGTCTTGAATTGGCAGTTCCCTTCAGGAGCGATCGTATCCGCCGCGACCAGGCAATTATCTTCTGTTCGGACGTCTCCGGCTGATTCGGATGCGAGAGACAAAGCGTAAGTTTGAAATCAATGTTCTTCTCATCGAGCACTTTGAAGAACGTGCGTATCATGTCATTATTGATCCCTGCCTGCACCTCGCCGCCGGCGCCGGACTCAAAGCTCTGATAGTAGAAATGAAAACCGTCGATACCCAGGCGCTTCGCCGTACGTATCTCATACTCGATGATATCCTCAAGCGAACGATTGCTGTAGTAATATCCAGAAAGAACGCGGTACCGCGCCGCGCCGCCAATGGAACCCGTCGGTCCGTCGGGACGATACTGCGCGGGGTCCAACAGCCATTTCGCCTCTCCGGAGGGGTTGATGCTCGTCATGTAATGGGCGAGTACCGGCTTATCGGTGAAAAGCACCGCGGCAAGTTCCGGCCTGTCCTTCGCGAACGAGATCTTCCTCACCCGTGGTGCGGGTGCCGAGGAGACATCGGCGATATCGGTCTTAGCCATTATCCGTGCAATGTCCGCTTCAGTAAGGGCGAGAGAGAAGAGAGACACTTCATCGATCATTCCCTTGAACGTGAATTTCCCTATACCGCCGATGGCTATCATATTCGGGTATTTGCGCATCTCGTTCTCAAATCGTCCTGATGCGGATTCCTTTCCATTTATATAGATAGTAAGCACTCTCTTCTCATACACCGCCGATACGTGATACCATGTATCGAAGGCAAGCGGCGGCGTGCTCACTTTAAGCATGCCCTCGCCGCCTTTCGGCGTCCATATCACGAAGCTGAAGGTATTCTGACCGTTCGCTGTATTGGCCATAAGTCCCGCATGAAATCCCGGTTTTCCTACGATGACGCGCTCAGTCCCGCTTTGCTCGCCGTCGGGTTTTACCCACGCGCATATCGAGAATGGTTTCTCCTCATACCCCTGGCTCAGGAACCGTATATCGGGAAATGCCGATACGCTCGTATTCACACCGTTGAATATCGCAGCGTTCCCGACCTTGCCGGATTTCCACATGACAGGCCCGGCCGTAGTGCCGTGAAAACCGCCCGCGGAGTCGGCGGCTGCCGTGCCCTTTTCTTCATTGAAGCTCCAGTATGCGGAAAGTCCATCCTCTGCGCCGAAAAGTATCGCCGCTGCAAGGAAGGTTATGACAGCGATGCGTATATGGTTCATGCGGGCATCCTCGAATACATGATAGACATCAGTATAGTACGGAAATGGATATCAGTCTACCGCGATTGTGCTGCGGCAGAATTGCGTGATTTACGGCCGCGCGTTCATTGTTGAGGCGATGTATCACTGGATATGGCCGGGCAAAGCGATTGATAATCACCGCATCCCCTGTAGAATAGGGCAATGGAAAACACCATCCGCCGCATTACCACGGATGAAAAGCTCATCCTGTTCAGGAACTTCAAGGATACGTACGGCGTGAACAGCATCGTGCAATTCGGCATACATCGGGATAGGATAACGAAGCCGAAAGGACGCCCGCGCGTGCCCGACCATATGCATTCGCATGCCGTGGAGATCAACTACCAGGCGGAAGGCCGGCAGCGGTATTATATCGGCGATACGGAGTATCACTTCGACCCCGACACGGTTTACACCATTGCACCGAATGTCGTTCACGGATCTCGCGGGTATGTCAAGGAGCGCGGGCTCACCTACTATCTTATCATTGCTATGCGCCCGGCGGCTTTCCTCAATTACGATGCGAAGACCGGAGCGTGTCTCCGGTCCTGTCTATCCGCCGTCGGCACGAAGGTGTTCCCCGGGAGCGTACGGCTTAAACAGCATTTCGAGCATCTTGTATCCGCATGCGAGAGCACGGACGAACACACATCGTTTCGCATACGCGCCCTCGTGACCGACATCATCCTCGAAACGCATCGTGCATCACGGTATCCCTCGGTACGCACGCCAACGCCTGCCATCGAAGCAGCGGCGGCAGCGATACGACGATCGAACGAGAGCCCGTCACTGACCGGTCTTGCATCGGCGAGCGGGCTGTCATATTCACGATTCCTCCACCGCTTCAAGGACGAGATCGGCGAAAGCCCCAAGGCGTTCATGATACGACAGCGGATCGAGAAGGCAAAGCGCACGCTTCGCACTTCGAAGTTATCGATATCGGATGTCGCGTACGCCTCCGGCTTCCATTCGATAAACCTGTTCATCGCTCAGTTCAAGAAGCTTACCGGCATGACACCGCGCGAGTTCAGACGGTCAACAGAGGTGTAGCGTCCGCGCCCCCCTTCCCATTTCATTCCCGGCGCGGTATACTTCTCACGAAACGATGAACAACGGAGGGCCCCCATGGACGTACAATTCCCCATTACCGCAGTGACCGTTTACCCCGACAGCGCGCTCATTCGCCGCGAGGGAACGGTCCGTCTTTCAGCGGGCGATGTCACCGTGACGCTCCCCGGCATCATTCCCGATATCGACGAGAACACGCTGCGCTCATGTGCCATCGGTGAGGGCGTGAAGATACTGGGCGCCATGGTCAGGCACGAATACAGCGCACACGCCGCCGATACCGAACGCAAACGGCTTGCCGACGAGATGGAAGCGCTCACGGATGATAAGCGATCGGTCGAGAGCGATCTTGCCGTACGGGCTGAAGAGGCGGCATTCATCGAATCGGTGAAGCTCTTCGGGAAGCAGCAGATCCCGCGCGATCTTGCCACAAAAATTCCCGCGATGAACGAGCTTTCCGATGTATACCGTTTCATTTCGGAGAAGACGAAGGAGAATCGCGATGCTGTGCTCCGCGCGCACAAGCGCATACGCGAGATAGACCATAGCATTACAGAACGTGGAGAGATGCTCGATTCGATATCAGGCGGCAGCGGCACGACGAAACGCTCCATTGAGATAGCGCTTTCCGCGAAGAGCGCTGTCGATTGCACGCTCGCGGTATCGTATCTGGTATCGGGCGCTTCATGGGAGCCGATATACGATGCGCGTGCCGATTTCGCGAAGAGCAATGTCGAACTTACGCTCTACGGTATTGTACGTCAGACGACGGGCGATGCCTGGGACAATGTCGCCATGTCGCTTTCTACTGCGAAGCCATCGGTGGGCGGATCGATGCCGTATGTGTCGCCGTGGGCGCTCAATGTCATGGAGTATGAACCGCCCAGGGCGAAAAAAGCACGCTCATTCGGCATCGTACAGAAAGCGGCGTTCGCCGACAAGGAAAGCCGCATGGAAGAGGAAGAAGTGATGCCGATGGCGTCAATGGACGCCCCCCCGGCGCCTGAAGAATACAGCGATGCTGCCGAGCACGGCACCGCTATCGTCTATACGCTCATGCATCCCGCATCGGTAAAGTCCGACGGTACCGATCATAAGCTCCCCGTGACCGCGCAGAATCTCGCGGCGAAATACGAGTATTCATCGTATCCGCGCTCCGTGTCTTCCGCCTATCTCGGGAGCCGCGTGGAGAACGCGCCGAACGTGCAGCTCCTTCCCGGGGCAGTGCACATCTTCCTCGACGGCGAGTTCGTCGGCATCTCGCAGTTAAGCGCCGTCGGCCCGGGAGAGGAATTCGATATCTATCTCGGTATCGACGACAATGTGAAAGTGAAGCGGGAGATCATCGAGAAGAAGGTCGACCGCACGCTTATCGCAGTCATTCCTTCGCCGGTGAAAAAGTCGGCATTCACGTACAAGATCACCGTGGAAAATTATAAGTCAAAGGATATCACCGTAAAACTGTTCGAACCACTGCCGATATCCGAGGACGATCGCATAAAAGTAAAAACATCGAAAGCGGTTCCGGAAGCGACGGCAAAGGATTGGATGGACAGGAAAGGGGTATCGCTCTGGGAATTCACGCTCGCACCGAAGGCGAAACAGGAGATAGTCCATTCGTTCACCGTGGAGCATCCGCGTGAGCTTCGCGTCGAAGGTTTATAATTTCATCGTATTGTTCACAGCGCACCATAATAACCCCTATCCCCAACCCTTTCCCCTTCAAAAGGGGAAAGGGGGCAGAAGACAATAAAATATCGCTCCCCCTTTCCCTGCTTAGCGGGGAAAGGGGCCGGGGGATAGGGGTGAGTTTTTCTTCAGGCACTCCGGTACGCGGGAAGCAGTACGGGAAGGCGAAAAAAGGCGCCACCCCTTTCGACGTAAAATTCGGGCATTCAGCGCATCTACTTTTCGGCCAATTCAAAATAGAGTGCCGGCCCTTTCTTAAGCTTCGCTGTATCGATGTTCACCGATAATACGCCGTCCTTTCCCGTCACGGCAACCTCTTCGCGCCGTGCACCGTCCAGACCGATGGCGTAACATTTCATGGCTGCTGCGTTTTTACACGCGATGCGCGCGGTAAGCGTGCCCGTCTCCACGAGAACGGGAAGCACGCCTATATTCTTCAGCACCACACGGTCATCCGATGTTTCATGACCGCTGTTCACCGCATCGGTGTTGTACACAAGGAGAAGCCTCCTGCTGTCGGCTATCACCGCATCATCCAATGCACCGACGCCGACGGCCGCCGCCACCGACGACTGTGCCGAAACTATCGCACCGGCTGCAGCAGAGGCACCGGGGCGAAGCGTAAGTGCGCATGACCTTGGGGTCGTAACGTACATGCGGTCGATGCCGGCATCGAGGATTATCTCGCCCGTATCGCTTTGATAGATGTTCTTCGCATGATCGGTCTTATTCCCCGCGGGCAGAATGCCGCGTCGCTTCATCTCGGCAATGGCTCGTCCTGCGGTGTCCGAATTCCCGGAATCCACCGTCGTTGCTGTCATTTCCGTTGCGACTATCTCGCCGCCCCCCGACGACTTTATCGTCATCTCGGCCTTCGGTGCGGGCGGGATGCCTGCGGGGACCGGACGCCCTTCGTAGCGGAGGCCGAAACGGGAAAGGAGGGCGATGCGGCTCAATCCGCTGTCTATGCTCTTAAAGACATTGCCCCCGCCGAACACCCACGCATCATCGGCGGTCAATTCCACAAGATGCTTCGACGGCGCAACATCGCCGCGGCCATAGAACATCGCGGCAAGCACCTGATTGGCACGATTGACCGGATCGCGGCCGACCGAAAAATCGCTCATGATCATGGTGAGCTTTGTGACGACTGCCTGCGCATGAACGGTTATCGCCTGGATATCCTGCAGTCCTGCATAGGACGGGAAGAGCAATCCCTCTTCATGGCGATAGCGATGCCAATACGGCGCACCATACTCCGTGATGAAGAACGGCCGATCGGTAAAGCGTGCCGCCGAACGCGACCGGAAATACTGCCCCGAATCCCTCACCGTACCCTCCTGTGTGGTACGCGATCCGGGACTGGACCCGTCGGACGGATGCCCATGATACCCGTGATTGGCCACCGCGGTGGTCCGATTATGCACGACATGATGGAGATACTGGCTTATGACATCGTACTGCACGGTCAGCCCGTCGTAGCCGAGGGCTTTCAGTTCATCGAGATACCACGCAGTGATATCATCCTCGAGTTGGAACACGAATCTCCCTATATCCTCGTTGCGTTCGCCCATGCCGGACATCTGTGTGAGCGTATAGAGAGGCACCGAAGATGCATCGGTCGATCCCCATACCCTTTCCAGGTCGCCGCTCCTTCCCTGATACCGCTTTGCAAGGAATAGCCGCCATTGCTTTTCCGCAAGCGGCTTTATTTCCGCATGCAGGAAGGACGGGTCCTTGAACAGCCACAGGTCCTGTTCATTGAAGCAGGTGACATACACGACCTGCGGGTCTTTCGCGAGCGTGGTACCGGTAAGCGGGTTCACATGCGTCATCATCTTGGTAACGCCATCCTTCCAGTTCATGCGCGCATCTTCGTCGACGAGATAGCGCCTTCCGTATGCACTCGCCCATCCCTCGTTCCAGCTGACCGCTTTATAGCCCATAAAGCTCACCGCATCGACGCCGACGTATATACCCTGCTCTTTCAAACAATGGACGAGATAATCGAATCTCCCCTGATTCACCGGATTGAATTCCGCGTCGACTTTGGATTTCGCCATGAGGTATAGATCGACGGCCTGCAGGCGCACCATATTGTACCCCTGACGCCGTACGCATGCGGCCCAGTCCTTTATGTTCGCCCGCGTCTCCTCTTCCGTTGCGGCTTCAAGCCCCGAACCGCGCGGCTCGAAAAGATGGTTCACCAATATCTGGAACGCGAAGAACCGCACCGGCTTTCCCGGTCTGCCGGTGAATTCCAGATCGCCGCCGGGTAGCGGTCTCACCTTTCCATATTTACCGGCGGGACCAGCTTCGACAAGCCCGGAAAAATCCAGTGCGCTTCCGGAGGCCACTCGAAGTTCCGACATGTCTATCGGTTTCCACTTCTCTCCGGCCGTCACTTTCCATGTCCCTTCCTTCGGGAACGGTATATCGACCGTAGAGAGCGTTGCCCCAACGACTATCCACACCGCGGCAGCCGTCGTTTTGAACCGCACCGCGCTCACGTCGGCTTTTTCCCCCAGATCGAACTTTGACAGATAGAGCCCGACCGTAGAACTTCGGTTCATCTGCCTGAACGCGACATAGCCGTTGGCGAGATTCCCCGCCCCCCACCAATCCCCGACATCGCGCCAGGACTTTATCTCGAGTTCTTTTATCGTCCCGTCGCTCATCCGCACGGACACGGTGCCGACAGCGCCTTTCGTCTGATTGAAGCACGTCGTATGAAGAAGATAGAGATAGCGTGCCTGAGCGGGCTTTTCAAGCGTAATCGTCGCTTTTTCAAGCGGCGCTGAAAGGTTCGATGACATGAATGACATTACCGCACGACCACCGTTGTGCTCCGGGCGGATGATACGGAACGGGACACCGCCGAACTCGGTGCGC
The DNA here is from genome assembly GCA_038043445.1 of Spirochaetota bacterium. NCBI lineage: Bacteria > Pseudomonadati > Spirochaetota > Spirochaetota bacterium. Next base: position 29,116 of record JBBTBY010000045.1, on the reverse strand, counting down.
GTCGGATCGAATGACCTGAGATCGTTCTCCGGTCCCTGATCGCTCCAGCCGCCCTTGCCGTCACCGGCGACATCATCGGCAAAACCCATATTGGCATGTTCTTTAAGATCAAGTGTCGTCGCTGAACCATCGGCGATCGCGATATCAAGTGCGTCCGCAAGCCTCGCTTTCAGTTTCAGTGTCACGGTCTCCCCCTTCTTCATCGATATGTCCTGATAATACGGGCAGTCATGCCATGTCATTATCGCCGTGCTCCCATTAACGCCGCGCTCACGGAGATAATATGGCCCGTCTTTGGTCGCCGCATAGTACGACCAACCGCGCGGGTGTCCGTCCGCTTCCGATTCAAGATCGCCGTTGACAATGCCATCGATCTCCACATCGTCATAGCACACCAGTATTTTCCTGTTCTTTCCGCTTTCCTTGAGATAGGGGCCCATTATCGTGAGCCGGACAATGCCGTCGTTCTCCGCTTTGAACGACAACCAGAGTTTCGTCCACGTATTTGAAACTGCCGGGAATTCCACGTCCAATCCCATGCGCTGTTTGCCCGCAGGCTGCCATGTCTGATAATTCGCTACCCCCCCAAGGGACCTCTCTCCGGGCACAAGCTCAGTCCCGCTCGCAATACCCGACAGCGTAAGCCGCGCATACGAGAAGGGGTAGGTATAGGTTTGTGCTTCCGCGGGAACAGCGGATAGCGCCAATATGACCGCAATAGCAACGGTCAGCGGAACTGCAGAAAACCGACTGATGGAAGATATGCAGCGAACGATCGGGCATGTTTTCATATCGGTATCCTTGTGTATTCTTGATCCCCTCTATTATAGTTGAACAATGCGTATTGTAAATGCACGAAAAAACAGCTCATTATACAAAACGGCTTCGCGCACGGAATCCCTACTGCTTTTTCCTTGCCGCATCCAGGCGCAAAGCAGCCTTCCTGAACAGGAAGAATTCGGACTGTCGATGCGGTTCCAAACGATGCGACTCATCGAAGCAGCCTAAGCCCTGCAGCTCTTTCACTCCGGCAAACACAACCTGCATATCATCGCTGGTCTTGGGCGCATCCATGGACGCGAGATGGCCTTGTATCGCTTTGACCGCATCGCGCCCGCCCGCTATCCCGAGCGCGCGATAGATGAGCGTTATCTCCGGCTGCCTCAGATACGGTGTTCGGGGAACGTCCGCAAGAAGCGCCGCGATACGCGCCGACGCAGCCGTCCCCTTTGCATGAGCCAATGCGAGTGCAGCCACGACACAGAGCGCGCTCGAACGGTCACCCAATCGCGGACTATCAATGCGGTCATCCACGGCTTTCTCAAGGACCTTCATAAGAACATTCGGCGTGTCGCCCCGCATTGCTGCGGCTACTCCCGCACAGAAGTGCTTACGCTGATCGCCCTCCTCGTTGGCGAAGCGTTCCCAATCAGGGTCGCCATTTTTCTGCGACAATCTCCACATCGCTAAGCCGTTCTGTTCCCCGCCAAGTTTTTTCAAAAGCTCATCCGTCGGCACATCGAGGATTTTCTCGGGTGCTTCCTCGGGCAATACGCCCCGTTCCCGAAGCTCACCCTGCAGCGCTGCCACATCGATACACGAAGGGGATCTGCCGCTCTGAACGGCCAGTGCAGCAGCCAAGCCGCTCACTTCACCGAGCTGCTGCATATCATGCCTCATGCGTGTGAGGGAGGCAAGGTCATGCTCCACGGAAAATGCACGGCATGCGAGGAGCATCCCCTCCACGCCTTCCGGATAGAGAGCCCGATACGGTATCTCACCGGTGCGGACAAATGGGAATAAACCGAACATCACCACCCATCGTTGTATCCAGTCGTTCTCTAAAGCAAAAAATCCCGCGCGATCATAATTGGAGGACATGGCGCATACTTTATCCGGCCACGTCCGTCCCTGTGCGAAATCTTCCGCGGTCAGCACTACCGGCCCGTGGATAGATCGTCCCTGCCGGATGCCGAGGAGAGATGCCAATGCGCAATAATGTTTCTCCGCGGTGAACGGCCCCTCCCTCCACAGCGATGCCCTCCCGCTGAAATGCGCTATGGAATAATCAAGCGTATCGGTCGGATCGACATATCCCAATCCATTATTCGTGAACTTCACATAATAGCTCATTTTCCCTTTTGCCGCTTGTATCGGGAGATAGCCGTAAAAAAGCGGAAAACCGTCGCTGTCTCTTCCCATGGAATAGTTCGCCCCAGCCGCCGCCGCGAGATCACCGTCTCCGGTGGCGTCGACAGATACTGTACAGGGGTAGGCGTGATACCCGTCCTCGGCGGCCGCAAGTACATGGGTTACGGTGTTGCCGTTCTTTATTACGCCGAACACCCGCTCTGCTTCTCCGAACCGTGCGTTCACTTTCTCCAGTTCGCGCCACAGCGTCTCGGTCTTTGCAACGGGATGCAATCCGTTTGCGGGCCCCGTGACTGACTGTGCATCTTTAACCTTCACATCAATGGCCTTCTGAAGACCGGCATTGATGCCGTGATAATAACCGAGCAGCTTTCCCGCAGTGCCGGTTCCGCCGGGGATGCCGGTAGTATCGAGCATGGTGACACGCACCCCCTTCCCCCCCCGCAGCCAATGCCGCGAATGCGCCCCCGCAGCCGCATCCCGCTACGACAACATCGGAATGCTCATGTATCACTGCACGTACCGGCGGGAGAACAGTACGCGAAAAACCTTGCTCGACTGCCGCGCTCAGTTCACTCGTGACAGTATGACCGGTCATCGTCACTGCAGTGCCCACGGGAAACGGCCGTATCGTTTTTGATAATACATTCTTGAGATGATCCATTGCCCATTGCTTATCCGTGACCGCTTTACCGGCATCGATCTGCACGACACCAGTATTCTCGATCACCCGCAGAACATCCGGTTCGACTGCAGGATATGTTATTTTAATCTCCGGCGCGATATCCACTAATAAAGACTTTTCAAATTCAGAATGCTCTTTGTGCAGATGCTGCATGATCAAGAAACCGGCATGGTATGACATCGCGCCGAGGGCTATTCTGCTCATCGCACTGTTCGTCTGCATCGAATATGAAACGATGACCTCATCGGGCCAAAGCGTCGGCTGCACCTCAATACTGTCCGCTGCAACCCCAAGCGATCCCGAAACGCTTATACGCTTGGGCGCATTGCAAGAGATCCCATACAAATACATTCGCCTCGTGACCGCCGTTGCAATCGGTATATTGAGGCCGCATGCGCGGTATGAGAAAACATTTCCTGCGGTCGTATCGATGATACGCGGTGCAGCGATAAGCTGCCGGCCGCTTTTTCCGACGATCTCCACGCCGTGGAGCATGCCGCCTGCACCGGCGATCGGCCGTATCGGCAGTGCGCATACCAGAGAAGTAACGCCTGCCGATTGCGCCAACCGATCGCATGCCAGTGTGGTAATGAACGGATCGAACCGCCCGTCAGCATAACCGCCCTGAGGACGGCATAGCTCAGCAAGCTCATCGGCGAGCCAGCCCTCGGGCACATGCATATCCCATTGACCGGATATCTCGGTACCGAGCACCGGTCCGGCATCGATAAGCATCACTTTCCTATTCATACGTGCTGCAAGTACCGCCAAAGCCAGACCGGCAAGGCTTGCCCCGAGCACTACGACATCAGCGCTTGTAAGTATGGTGGACGGCCGTTCGGATAAGGTCATCGACTTGTACGCCCCGGCATTCGACCGTGCAGTTTCAGCAAAAAGTTTCGATGCAAAACTTCCCGCGATTATGCCCAGTGCCGACATGCCGCCTGCCTTCAGAAATTCTCTTCTGCTTGTTTTTCTCATATACGTTTAGTATAGCAAGTATTTATCGTTAGTAAATGCACGAAAAAACAGCCTGTTGAACAAAACGGCTGTTATCCGCAGACCGAGCGTGATGTGGATTTGACTTTTACATAATTGGTATTACTATATAATACCATATGAGCAGCGCGACACTCTCACTATTCCAGAAGGGCTGGAACTTCGGCGAGGACGGCCCCGGCAATCGCCTGATCTACCATCTCGAGGGGTGCAATCTCCATTGCCCCTGGTGCTCCAACCCCGAGGGAATGGAAGCGGGTACGCTTATCGTCAATGCGGCAAAACTAACCCCCGCCGTATGCCCTCACGGCGCCATTACCGATACGCTCGATAGAACGTTATGCGCAAGATGCACGGGCAAAGAATGCGTGTCCAGGAATCGCAACGAAGGCATACGACTGAGCGCATCCCCCTGCCGTATCGATGCGCTGGTTCAGGAAGTTCTATCTGCGAAAAGTCTTTTTCACGGCGGCGGCGGCGTGACATTGTCCGGCGGTGAGCCGACGATGCAGTTCGACGGCACACGCACCTTCCTTAAAGCGCTCCATTCACAGGATATCGATACCGCAATGGAAACGAACGGCACGCATGCTCGTCTGCCGGAGCTCTTCCCCTTTATTGATACGCTTATCATCGATATGAAACATCACGACGATGCGGTCGCATCTGCCGTCACCGGCACATCGATGAGGCAGGTCCGTGCAAATATTGCCGCTGCTACCGAAAACGATGTCTCACTCATCGTACGCATCACGCTCATTCCCGGTTTTAACAGCACAATGGATGATATTCGGCGTTTCGCATCGCTCGCACCGATGTTCGGGGCGAACACGCGGGTCGAATTCCTCGTCTATCATGAATACGGGGCTGTCAAATGGCAACAGTGCGGGAAAACTTATCACCCCGCATCGGGAGATACGCTCTCGATACCGCAAGCAGAAGCGATATTCCGTGAGCACGGGATGAACATGGCCGGCACTTCCGGACCTGCAAATCATGCGAGAACGAACAGATGAAGATCGTGGAGGCATAAGCATGTATCGAAGAAAAAAACGTATCGCGTGCATCATCGCAGCGGGGATGATCTGCACAGCGTTCGCGAACGCCCAATTCATCGACGGTTTTATCGGATGGACGGCAGGGAAACGTGACGCGAACAACATCATCGAAGCGGCAACGGGCTCGCCGTTCGGAAAGATCGGCCCTGTGCTGCACCTGCGTGTCCCTGCGGGGTCGGCCAACGCACCGTACGTCATGAAGAAGATATCCGCCCGCGGGGGCATGGCCATTTCCTTCGATGTGCGGATACAAGAAGAAACGACATATCGCGGCGGGGACGGCGTTTTTCTCCTTCGCCTGTTCGATCAAGTCGGCACGAACGATTATCTTGTGTTCACCGGCAACGATACCATCACCTTCGGCGGCGATCAAAAGCCGCTCGGCACGTTCACGCGCGGTGTCTGGTATCACTGCACGCTCAGTATCCCGCCCTGCGGCACTGAAGACGCAGCATCACTTTCGATAACCGAACATGGCGGCAGCGCTCGGGAAATAGCGCTTTCCGGCTGGGGTCCGTTCTCTTCGGGGGGAACGTACTCAACGATGCAGATCCAAACGGGTTTCGGCGCACGACCTGTCACCGATATACTCGTCGGGAACATAGAGATCACCGGAGATGATGCCATGAAGCAAAAGGATACGCTGCCATCGGGAACGGATATGCTGAAAAAGATCTCCGAGAGACGCGCGAGGAATGCTGCGCGTGCGAAGACCGACAAATTGATAATTTCACATTATATGCCATGCATGTCCGTCGGATGTGATGTTCCCGGGCTGAACGGCGGTATCGACACTACCGATGCCCAGGTGACACAGAATTTTTCAGAACCGCCGACGCTCCCGAACGGCACTATGGCGACCCATATCGATGCCTATCTCGTGAACACCAGGCGCCCGCTCGAGGCTGCACGGCAGGACATCGCCATGGCCAAGGCATGCGGTGTCAATACGTTCGGCTGCCTCCTCGGCAACAGCCATCTGCCCGCGAGCTATGCGGCAAGCATGATACATGCGCTCTTCAATGCCGCTGCTGAAGACGGCGACTTCAAGATAGCGCCGGATATCTGGGCGAACCTGGAAAGCGCACCCATGCTTGAAAAGATCGGCAACGAATTGCTCATCCTCAAGCAGCATGAAAAGTCGTGGCGGCGATACCGGGGGAAACTGCTGGTAACGATGTGGACCGACTACGGCAGGGGTAAACTCTTCTCCTATCCGGAAGCGATGAAACTGCTCTTCGACAGGATCGGCGGACGCGACGCGGTATTCCTTGTCCTCTACACTCCGGCAACCCTGAAGGAAAAAAATCCGCTCTGGTTCGCCGGCGCCGACGCGTATACCGACTGGTTCCACGCCGATTACGGTCATGCGATACAGGAACGGGCAAAAGCCGAAGATTGCGTTGACGCTGCCGGCAAAGAATTCTGGTACCCCGTCATGCCGTCGTTCACCCAGAGCCGTCCGCCATTGACAACTCCGAATGTCCGTGAGAAGCTCGGCATGGTGAACTTCATCGACGACTGGCGCACGGCTATCGCTGTCGACGCACCGGTCGTCATGATACCGACGTGGAACGACCTTTCCGAGGATTCCGCGCTCATGCCGGAGAGCAATCACGGCTTCGCGTTCTATGAGCTCAATAAATTCTATGCCGCATGGCTTAACACGGGTGCTCTGCCGAAGATAGAGAACGAAAAACTGCTCCTGTTCCATCATCCGCAGGTAGCCGGCAAGGTGCTCCTGCCTGCCGGCGGCGAGACGAGATGGCAGCGGTCCATAAGCTCGGATCTGGCCGACTTCTATCGCTCCAAAGAAATAAAGCGCGAACCGATGGGTGCTTTCGCCTGGGCTACGACGACGCCCCCGACGGACTATATCGGCATCACCGTCGCGTTGAAAGAACCGGCCAAAGTGCTGATACGGTTCTGCGATAAGGCGCTCATTGCTGAACGGGAATTTCCCGCAGGGCTCAATTCGTGGTTCGTCTATCACCCCTCTCCCCACAAGCCCGATGCCGTGTACCCGAAAGACAGCGCCGATCTTGCCGTGACCGTTCTGGATAAACCGTTCTGGGATACCGAGGTGTTCGTCTACGTGTACCGGGACGGCAAACGCATCGGGCTTTATCGCTCGCATCGCCCCATTGTTGAGGCCGCCGCCCGCGGAGAGATGCAGACCGTCGGGGACGCATTCGATATCCCGCAGCGCTGAACGACCGTAATGACGACAATGCCAGTAGAAGGGAATGCGAATGACATATCAAACTATCCATAGCGCCGCTCATCTGTCCGATAAAGCCAAAGCGCTGTTCAGCGCCGAACGCTGCCGCACGCGACTTGACGGCTGGTTCATCGTTCAGGAGATCCGCATGCGATGCGCAAAAGAATTCAGGGACGATCACCCCGAATCAGCCGCCGCAAAAACGCTCGTACGCATCGCGGAGGAGCTGCCGATATCGATACCTGAGGCCGCCGTATTCGCCGGCACACAGCGCGATGCCTTCGCGCGCAGTTACGCGCTCATCAATCCGGCATTCACGGTGGAATCGTTCGCGGGCTACTGCGATCCGCTTGCTGTATACAACGACATCGAACCGAATGACGAATTCACGAAGGAGCGCATCGAGAACGTGCGGACATATTTCGCATCGACGCACTACGTACGCGAGCTTAAGCACGTCTATTCCGGCATCGAGAACGATACGAAAGAGGTCGCCTATTTCGTCGAGCAGGTAAGCGGGCACACGATAGCCGACTTCCGACCGATACTCGCTCACGGCATAGCATATGAGATGGAGCGCATCGACACACGGCTTTCACATGAGGCCGATGCGGAAAAGCGCACGACGCTCACCGCTATGAAGTCATCGCTCGAAGCGGCGATAAAACTCGCAGGGCGATACAGTACGCTCGCACGCGAGCAGAGCCGCACTGCCGATACAGAGCGCGCAAAAGAGCTTACACTCATCTCCGAAACGCTCACACGCGTCCCGCTCTACGGCGCATGCAGCCTCTACGAAGCGATACAATCGTTCATCCTCCTCTGGCAGGTCATGTGCCTTGAGCAGTCACCCAATCCGTACGCATTCTCCGTCGGCAATATCGACCGCATGCTCGAGCCGTACCGGGCCATGGACGATAATGACCGTGCATATTCCGCAGCGCTCATGAAGCATCTCCTCACGTTCTTCAATGTCGGCGACAGGAGCTGGGCGATATCGCAGAACCTCATGATAAGCGGACGCGATGCGCATGGAGCAGATCTCACCAACAAAATGAGCTACGCTGTGCTCGACGCCTACTTCGAATGCAACTATCCGCAGCCGATATTATCGGTGAAACTGCATAGCGGAACACCGAAAGAGATGTACGCTTCGCTCGGACGCTTCTTCTTCACACCGGGAATGCTGACGCCGTCGCTCTTTAATGATGATTCACTTTTTGCCGTTCTTGAACGTTCCGGCGTCGCACGAAGCGACCTTGCGGATTACTCGATAGCCGGCTGTCAGGAACCGCTCATCATGGGCAAGGATAACGGCAACACCACGGCAAGCTGGCTCAATCTCGCGAAAGTGCTCGAACTTACGCTTTCCGGCGGTGTATCGACTATCAGCGGGGCATCGATCGGCGAAATAGCGGAACATGTTGATATGAAAACTGTCACAGAGACGAGAGAACAAGGGGGAGTGCCCCTTTGTAAAGATCCTATCGCCCTCCTTCGCAGCATACGGCCGGCATTCTACGCGAATCTCGACAGCTTCATCGAGCGCATGACTGCAGCGTCGAACGGCTGCGCAAAAGCGCTCTCCCTTCTTCGCGTACCGTTCATATCCACGCTTATGGGCGGGATAGAGAGCGGCGTGGATATGCGCGATGCGAAAAAGCAGGGCACGAAGTATAACGGCAGCGGCTGCCTCATCCATGGGCTGTCCGTCGTCGCTGATTCATTCGCCGCCATCGATTCGCTCATCGCAGAACGTCCTCATGACGCGGTTCGCCTTCTTGCGGCGCTCAAGAACGATTTCATAAATGATGAAGACCTTCGTCAATTCCTTGCATCGGCTCCGAAATACGGGAACAATATCACATCAGTCGATGATGAAGCCAAAACGCTCGCGAAGCATGTCGCCCGCCGTATCAGCGCGCAGAAGAATTATCTCGGCAATCCGTTTCGACCTGACTTCAGTTCCCCATCCACGCATCTACTCTACGGATACTGGACAGGCGCAACACCGGACGGGCGTCACGCTCGCGAAATGCTCGGCTACGGCATCGACCCCTTGTTCGGCGAGGCGATAACCGGGCTCGGCTTTCGCACGCTCTCGGTAAGAAAAATGCCCTTCGACCTCATGACCGGCGGATACGCATCGCACTACGGCATTGACCCGCGATACTTCCCCGAGGACACCTTCGAAGATAAAGGCCGCGCATTTAAGGAGCGCGTCATACACCCGCTGTTCTTTTCGAGCGATGGAACGGCGCCGTTCTATCTCTATGTGAACGTGAACACACCCGCCATGCTTCGGAAAGTGCTCGCACATCCGAAAAAGCACGCGCCCAACGGCATCTACATCATGCGCATACACGGCACGTTCGTGAATTTTCTCGATCTATCGCCTGCGATTCAGGATGATATCATGAAGCGTCTCGATCCGGGGTCCACACGAATATGAAACGGCGTGTCTCTTCGGACGAAGTGCTCCACTTGAAGCTGAGAAGACTGCTCGCGCAGAAAATATACGAAGGCACGTACGCCGACGGAGCGCTGCTGCCCCCGGAACGTGATCTTGCGGACGAGCACCGCATGAGCCGTGTTACCGTGCGCAGCACCCTCGATGCCATGGAGAAAGAAGGCATCATCTCGCGGCGGCAGGGCCACGGAACGCATGTATCGCTCACTGCAAAAGCGCATGCAGGAGCCCTGGACATCTGCGCCGTCATCGCGCCAGCGGAGAATCCTTTCTTCGCGGAATTCATCCGCTGCTTCGAGGCTGCCGCGGAGAGGAACGATACACTTGTCGTGTATAAAGCGGGCGGCGCACGCATCGAGGACACGGTGTTTCGATGCTACGAACGCGGCATACGAAGCGCCGTCATCTGGCCCTACGATGAATCTATCGATGTCCCCCGCCTTGCCCGGCTCCGCGGTCTCGGGATGAATTTCGTGCTCTTCGACCGCATCGTCGATTCGAACACCGCTGACTTTATCAGCGTCGATAATGCCCACGCCATAGATTCACTGTACGACCGCCTCATCGAGCATGGCGCAAAGCACATCGCCTATGTCGGATGGGAGAACGATGTCATCACAAGCACTATCGAACGCGAGGCCGCGTACGTACGCCATGGCGTGAACGCAGTGTACCGACTGCCGTGGAGACGGGAAAAAAGCATTGACACAGATGCCATAGCCCTGCTCGGCACACTGCCGTCGTCCATCGATGCTGTCATATGCGGGAACGGCGTCATCGGCATGGCAGTACAGCGGGCGTCCGCACACGCACGATCGATCGTAGTCGCCTGCGTTGATGACCTTCCCGGCGCATCCGAACTTGCTATCACGGTGTATGCACAGCCGATGGAAGTTCTCGCACGCACCGCCTATGACCGGCTCATCGAACAGAACACAAAACCGAGAACATGGAAAGCATCCACGATACTCAGAAAAGGCGATATCATTGAACACGCACGGAGGACGACGCCATGACCGCGAAGGAACGTATCCAGCGCACTGTTGGGCATGAGTCCGGTACAGAACAGCCGCTCTATGTCTGGTTCAGCCCCGAATGGGAAGCGCGTCTGGCGGCAGCGCTCCGCGTTGACGTGCTCGATCTGCATCCGTCGCTCGGCAATGATATCGTCCCTGTGGACATGGGTATGAACGCATATATGATGCAGTCGATGGCCGACGGCGAAGAACGCATCTCCGAATTCGGTTTCCGCTTCCTGAAACAGAACGATTCATTCAATATCGTCGAATATCCGATCAGGGATATCGATGCCGTGCCCTCTTATCGTCATCCGGACCCAAACGCCCCCGGCAAGTACGACATCCTCAGACGGCAGGTCGCACGATATGGAAAAGAATATCCCATCCTCGTCGATATCTCCCCTATCGTTTTCGAAGCCGCATACAGCCTCTACGGCATGGAACCGACCATGCTCGCCCTCGCCATGGACGAGCGCGCAATGCTGCCGCTCTTCGAACGCCACATCGAATACACGCTCGCGGTGGCGAAGCACTGCATCGATGTCGGCGCCAATATCATCTGGACCGGCGACGATTGGGGAACACAGCAGAGCATGCTCATTTCACCGGACATGTGGCGAACATCGATAAAGCCGCTCGTCGCAAAGCTTTGGCGCGGAATAAAGCGATACAAGCCGGACGTCATCATCGCACATCATTCCTGCGGCGCTATCGCCCCGATAATACCTGACCTCATCGAACTCGGACTTGATATACTCAACCCGATACAGCCGAACGTTCCCGGCATGGCACCGGCAGGATTGAAGCGGCAATTCGGGGATTCGCTCTCTTTCCTCGGCGGCATCGATACACAGGAGTTGCTCCGTCATGGAAGCCCTGAAGAAATAGAGCGTATCGCTCGGGAGACCTGCGGCATATTCGGATCGGGATACATTCTTTCGCCGGCACACCGCATACACGATGTCCCCTTCGAGAACATACGCGCACTCTTCCGAGCGGCAGGGCGAACAACACTCGACCATATATGCGTTCCAGAAGCAGGTGCAGCATGAGATACATCGGCATAGATATTGGCACGACATCCATTTGCGGAGCGGTTATCGACACGAAGCGGCGGCGCATCATCGCTTCCATCACGAAGGATAATCGGTCGTTCATACGGACATCACGGACATGGGAGCGCATACAGGATACGGAAAAGATCATCACGACAGCAGAAAATATCCTCACATCGCTCCTCAGGAAATATCCGAACATCCGTGGCATCGGTGTGACAGGACAGATGCACGGCATCGTCTATGTCGATAAGAACGGCAACGCGGCGAGCCCGCTCATGACCTGGCAGGACGGACGCGCGGGACTTCCCTATCGAAAGACCACGTACGCGGGTTCTCTTTCCGCCGCAACAGGATACGCCGTCGCACCGGGATTCGGCATGGCGACGCATTACTACAACATCATAACAAGATGCGTGCCGAAGAATGCATCGTCTTTCTGTACGATACAGGACCATCTTGTCATGCGATTGACCGGAGCAAATGAACCGCGCATTGATGCGACGAATGCCGCGAGTTTCGGCGTATTCAACCTCAGATCGCTTCGCTTCGATGAACGCGCTTTGCAGAAAGCCGGTATCGGCGCAGCATTGCTCCCGAAAATAGTCCCGTCCGGAATAAAAGCGGGCACATGGCGCGGCATCCCCGTATACACCGCACTCGGTGACAATCAGGCGAGTTTCCTCGGCTCGGTCAAGGATATCTGCCGAACAGCGCTCATCAATATCGGCACCGGCGCACAGATATCTGCATACACGGAACGATATGCTGCCGTCCCTGGTGTCGATACCCGTCCTTTCCCCGGCGGGGGCTATCTCCTCGTCGGCGCATCGCTCTGCGGCGGAAAATCGTACGCCCTGCTGCATCAGTTCTTCGAAAGAACATTGTCGTTCTTCGGCGAAAAAGATCCCGGCGATATTTTCGATCTCATGAATGCCCTCAAGATCGGAACACTCGCGGAGAGATTGACCGTCGATACACGATTCGCCGGAACACGCACGGACGCATCGGTGCGCGGCTCCATATCGAATATCTCCATGGATAACCTCACGCCTGAACATCTCATCGTCGGTTTCTGCGACGGTATGACGGATGAGCTCTATGACATGTACAATCGAATGCCGAAGACCGTTCGCGGACGCGTCCGGTCGCTCACCGGCTCCGGCAATGGACTTCGGAAGAACGCCCTGCTCCGCGCCATCGTAAAGGAACGTTTCGGTCATCCGATACGGTTCACTCTGCATCGGGAAGAAGCCGCTGTCGGTGCGGCGCTCTCGGCTTTCGTCGGTTCGGGAAACGGAGATTTTCTATCGGCAGGAAGGATGTTATCGTATGAAAATAGATAGACCTCTCAAGCTCGAAGAGAACCGCGTTTCGCGCATCTATAAAGGCGGCGCGCTCATTGACCGCTTCCTCGGCAAGAACATATGCACGGACGGTTTTTTTCCCGAGAACTGGATAGGATCGGATACGGCTGCGCTCGGTGATACCGGTGAAGGCATATCGCAGGTGATCATCGACGGAGAGAACGTGGCCCTGACGACGCTCATCACCGAGCATCCGGAAGCGCTGTTCGGCACTGCGCATAGAAAGCGCATCGGCGACAGGACGGGCGTGCTCGTAAAGGAACTCGACTCGCTTATCCGCCTCCCCATACAGTCGCATCCGGACCGCGCGTTCTCGAAGAAATATCTTTCCGCCGAATACGGCAAGACCGAGACATGGTATATACTCGGCGGGCGCACCATCGATGGTGTACCGCCGCATGTGTATCTCGGGTTCACTGAGAATGCGGATAAGGCATCGTTCCGACGTGCGTACGATGAGCAGGACGTGCCCGCCATGCTTTCCATGCTCAATAAAGTGTGCGTGAAGGAGCATGATTTTTTCATCATCCCCGGTCGTGTGCCGCACGCCATCGGCAGCGGTGTGTTCTGCATCGAGGTGCAGGAGCCGAGCGATTTCGTGTTCCAGCTCGATAAAAAAGGCCCGTGCTGGGACTTGACACCGGCACAGGTACATATGGATCTCGGCGACGACCGCATGTTCGAAAGCTTCGATCTCGACGGAGCGCGCGGGGCATCGCTCCTCCGTTCACTCGCATCGAAGAGCACAGGCGATGCCGACGTCGATCTCCTCAACGGGAAATGGCGCGAATTCTTCGGCGTGCGCATCCTTACCGTCACAGCATCAATATCCTATCCCGTGACAAGCTTCGCTATCGCGATCATTATGGACGGCGAGGGGCGTTTTGACGGGACGGGAATACGATTCGGCAAAGGCGATGCGTTCATCATACCGTATGCAGCTAAAGCGGTGAACATCATGAACGGAGGGGCATCACCCGTTTCGATATTTATTGCATCACCACCGATTCTTTGTCGCCAAACATCATCAGATAAGGAATAAATACAACCACGGAGCGCACTGAGGGCACTGAGAAGATCAAGCCCTTACTGTTCTCTGTGCTTCTCTGTGACCTCCGTGGTCGTTCCTGTTCTTAATTATCATAGCGCTTCGCACTTGCATTCCTTTCCATTTACGATACCATTTCCCGGTACGCTGCACGTGATCGAAAAAACGGAGTTCCCCATGATACCACAGGTCAGCTTTTGTGGGCTGCAGATATCACGACTCATACTCGGCGCAAATCCCTTCGGCGGGTTCAGCCATCAGAGCAAAGAACGCGATGCCGCCATGGTCGCATACAATACCGTCGAGCGCATCAAAGAGACATGGGCGCGCGCCGAGAAGGCCGGCATCACAACGATGATAACCAATAATGAGACGCCGCATGTCATCCAGGCGGTGCGCGAATACCGCGCAGAGAAGGGTGCACTGCAGTGGATAGCCCAGATAAATTGCCGCACAAAGCCGAACATGGAAGCGGCCATCGATGAAGCCGTGGAGATAGGCTGCAAAGCCCTCTACTTTCACGGAGCACTCACCGACGATGCATACGCACGAAAGGACGACAAGCAGCTCCGCTCCTGGTGCGATCACGCCCGCAAACGCGGCGTGCCGGCCGGATTGGCGGGCCATTCACCGGACGCACATCGCTGGGCGTATGACAACGGCATAGCGGATTTCCATGTCGTCTGCTTCTTCAACTGCGGAAGTCTGCACGCGGGCAAGGGTCATAAATTCCGTCTCGCCGATATGGCGGAGGCGGTTCGCGCGATACAGTACATCAAAAAGCCCTGCATCGGGTACAAGATAATGGGCGCCGGGCGCATCGATCCGCGGATGGCGTTCGAGTACGCGTTCGAGAACATCAAGCCGACGGACGCGGTGAACGTGGGGATGCATCGCGGGGATAAGGACGGCATGGTGGAAGAGAACGTATCGATGGTGGAAGAAATTCTGAAATAAAGGAAAGGAGTTTTCATTCGCCACCATTACCGCCTCCGTAGCGGCTACGCCGCCAGGCAGCGCCTTACAGGCGCACGCTTACACGGCCCAGTATACCACCCGCCGTTCTCCTGTCAAATCGGACCGCATCCCCATCCGCTGCGTTCCTGCATCGTGTCATTCTATCTCACCCGCCCCTCTTTTGTGTGCTGTGTGGGCACCTGGCAGGCGATCCCCGCGTTATTTTATTTTTGGTGCATACACCTCTCCCGTACGATACTCTCATGCATCGGCAAATTCGTCTACATAGTGGGCATCTTCCGAGATTGCGCAGTATGTTAACTCCAGCACTGGCTGTTCAGGAGGCGCCCTCGGGGGTTCAACATACCAAGCATCAATAGAAACGAGCCATTGCTTATACAGAAAAGCATACGCCTCGCGCACGTATTCGACAATATGCATCTCTTTGCCGCATTTCGGACACTTTAATGGATCGACCTCATACACTTTGCGGATCAACATCGCCCATCGTTTCCGATATTCCCGCTGCTCTACAGACGCACCTTCCCGCGGCATTTCCTGATACTCTTTTTCTTTCGCCCTCGCGCGGCTCGAGTACTCGCCATAATAATTTAAATACCGTTGTCTATATTTCGGGATATGAGAGGTTACCGCAGCAAGAAAATCATTGGCTTCAAATATCTCAAAGTTTCGCCGCTTCCCTTTGTTCATCGTGCCGTGATACAGAACTTTCCCGGTCTGCGGGACATACTCCATCGATTCAAGGGAGAAATGCGGCTTGACGATGTATCGCGCAAGCTGCTCGAACTCGGCCACGCTCCTTTCATCGGATTTCTTATATTCAACGCGCCGTCGAGCGTATACAGAGAACCCATTATGCCGATACGCGGACACCTTTTCTATCGTCTCCTCGGTGACAAATCCCTTTTCAAGCACGTATTTCGTAACCGCCATCTCCCAAAGCGAACGCAGATACTTTTCCGCGAGCTCGCCGTATCGAGGCATGAAGTAGAATGAACCGGTCGGCGTATAGATACCATCGGTCGTTACCGCGTGAATGTGCGGATTGCCGTCCTGATACTCGCCTGCGGTTTCTATAGACAACACCGCTCCGGGACGCCCATCTTGCTGAAGCGTATTACACATGAATGATAAAATACAGTCCCATGCCATACGGGACAGATCATTGAGTGCCGGTCTATGCCAGTAGAAATTCTTCCTCATGAGCTTCGGGATCGTAAAGACTATATGACGGTGGGGTACTTCAAGCGCTATCGCTTCGGTGATGAAAGCGCCGGTCTCGAGCATGTTTTTCTGCATACAGGATGGGCACGCACCGCGCGATTTACATGAGAACGGAAGGATAAATTCGTGTCCGCAGTCATCGTCTTTACACTGCACTCGCGCGAAACCGTATTTCGGAATTCCGCATTTTCGATACTTCGCCATTTCCCGATCTATTTCCGGCCGGAAAAACCCATATTGTTCTCCATAAACGACATTATACTCTTCACGGAAAGCGTCGTAGTGCGATTCCATTACCTTATAGAGCGCGGATCGCTCTGGGCGACGTTGACGATATATCCCTTTTGTCTGCACATATAATTAAACACGAAAAACATCAATATTCCGCCCGACATGTATTGCATAGGATGCAATTCTCCTACTCTGCGTACTCTGCGCCTCTGCGAGACACGCTCTTCTTTTTCAATGCATGTATCATGGAAATACATAAGGCAAGAATATCTCGCGAAGCCGCAAAGACCGCAAAGGGCATGCTCATACGATTCGTCCGCTCGCAGTCAGGCCGTCATCAGTGAGGCCTGCCTGCAAGCGGACTCAATTTATTTTCATTCGGAGTTTACAATGGAAAATGAGATCTCAAATCAGATCATCGGGTGCGCGTTGAAAGCGCATCGTCATCTCGGCCCCGGCCTGCCAGAATCCGTGTATCAAAACATACTGGCACACGAATTACGTGAAAGCGGCTTATCGGTCGAAACCGAGATCGTGGTCCCTGTAAACTACGGCGGCAAGGTATTCGAGTTCGGCTTTCGCGCAGACATAATCGTAGAAAAAATGGTCATCATTGAGGTCAAATCAGTAGAGACCGTCCAAGCGGTACACAAGAAACAGCTGCTTACCTATCTCAAGCTCACCAACCTCAAACTCGGCTTACTTCTCAACTTCAACACCGTCCTTCTCAAAGACGGCATAGTCCGCATCGTCAACGGACTTTAAGGACGCTATTCTCCCCCTCTCTCACTTCCCTGTGAGAGAGGGGGAGCCCCGAGGGGGTGAGTGTCCGAGGCTGGATGCAGACAAAAACAACAATAATATTCCAGCGTATGCTCAGCGTGAGCCAGCTCGCGGTGAACGTGATCCAGTGTACGCTGAACGTACACCAGCATATGTTGAACGTACGCTTGGCTGCAGAAGCTGTCGAGAGCGTATAACGACCGTACGCCGGCTTTTGTTGAACATGCACCAGTGTACGCTTACCGTACACTGTCTCGCGAACAACATGATCCAGTATATGTTCAAAAAAAACCAGTGTACGTTGAACGTACGCTTACCGGTAAGTGTGGTCGTACGTGTACAATGCTTGTACACTGGAATATGTTGAGCGTACGCCAGCTCACGATGAACATACACCGGTGTACGCCTGACGTACGCTGTCTCGCGTCCAGCGTGATCCAGTGTAAATCCAACATACACCAGCGTATGTTGAACGTACGCTGGAATAGGGTCAGTATACGCCGATAATCTGCGTGATATAGCCATAGGGACCAGCTTCCCTATGATCGCGGGCGTTCACGTTATGAGATCATACGGTACATATACCGTTTTTTGATACATTCAGACAGGATCATGCGCAGGTTACATAAGCGCATCAGGTTTATAAGAGGCCTTGTGTTTTACATCGGATATTCCGCTCTAAGATCCGGTGATGGTTTCTGATAATAAAAAAAGGCCCGGGCAGGAACGTCTTCCTGTCCGGGCCTTTCAGCCGGTGTTCACGTTACGCGATCTTCTTTTCGGCTTTCACCGCGACCGCATTGACGTCGCTTCCCGTTCCGCGCGTCATCGCCTTTCTGAGCGACCGCAGTTCACGGGAAAGCTGATCATCCCTGCCGATGCTGCCGGCGATGAGCGCCACCACACCCGATGCCGCGGCATAAGCCGCCTGGGCTGAGTTGCGCGACCGTGCCGTGGCGTTCCGGCAATCCGCCTCGATGCGGATCTGCGCATTTTCGGCAGCGAACGCTTCGTCAGTCAGGGCCTTGAGTGCTTGCGCCTTTCCGGTCGCATCCACCCCCGCGGCTTTTACCACCGCGTCATTGGTCGTGAGCACATTGAGGATCCGCATCGCGAATTCCCTCTTTCCAGTCTCGTTCAGTGATTTCATAGATCACCTCCTATTTTTATTTTGCAGGATTTCACGAAAAATTCATCAGCGCGCTTGACTTTTCTTCGTGTCCTTACGATATTGTATACGAAAGAGTGTTGCAAAATAATCTCTGCTAATTATACGGATCGATATATGGGAACCCCGAACACAATACCGGCCATGCCGGTCGATGACATCACCCTTCTCAACGGGATACGCAGGAATAATATGCGCTGCTATCGCATCTTCCAGGAAAAGTATTTCGGCTACATCCGCCATCTCTTCGGACGCTGGGTGAACGACTCCTCCGATGCCGAAGAACTGTCCTGCGACGTTCTGGCAAAGGTCATCGGCGCGATAGAGCGCTATGATCCCTCTCGCGGGAGCCTTAAGCTCTGGATATATGTAATAGCCATCAATACCCGCAACGACTATCTGCGCCGGCTTGCCGCAGCGGAGGAAGCGTCTAAGACAGTTTCGCTTGATGAACCGGTCACTTCCGGCAGCGACATACTCCGTATAGACTTGCTTGCGGACAATACCACGGGTGGTTCCGACCTCCCGCCGGCATCATATGCCGATAATCCAGGTCTGCAGGCAGCACAAGCCGTCATCAATGCGCTCCCCATCGACCATCGGTACATACTTCAGCTCTATTCCGATGGATATACATCGTCTGCGATAGCCCAAGCCATAGAGAAACCGGCGGGGACGGTACGGAGCATTTGCTCGCGGCTTATCGCGGCTATACGAGCGGCATATGACACGGCAAAAGTCGATGTTTCAGAAGAAGTATCAACAGACGAAGCCGTCGATACAAAGGGAGGCAACGAGCTTCATACGGAGAAGTGCATGCCCATTCCCGGTGAACATACCGTATCGTTTACCAGAATATATGGTGTTCCGTCGGCGGAAGACAGCATCGCTGGAATATTCCTGCTGCGCTTGCTGTCAATGCATGGGGCTGTGTTCAGGCTTCCCCCACTCCACCGTACCCTTATCGTATGAGAACGGCCCCACGATGAACCACCCGGGGCGGCTCGCCCTGAAAAGCCCGGCAAGATATAATGGGTTGGGGATATAGCGGTCGCGGAACGATTCGCTCACATAAAGTTCGTTCGAGCGTATCGATAATTCCTTTTTCGCGAGGTCATACGCCCCGCCGGAGAGATGATATTCCTTATCCTCGCCGCGTATCACGATGCGTTCAGCGATGACCTTCCCGCTGTTCAGTCCGCCGGAAAGCGTAAGATCGTCGAAATATTCATACGCCGGCGATTCTCGCCCGAGCTTGCCGTAGATCGCGTCGAGATACACGCCCCTCTTTATCCGTCCGGCCTTCACCGTCGCCGTGAGCGAGAAAAATCCGTTCGTCCATACATCGGCGACGCTCCCGAGCGTGAAGTCGGCATCCGCCGATGCCTCCGCCGTGCCGTACAGATACTCCTCGCCGGTAATGTCCTTCACCACTCGGTTCACATGCACGCCCTCGGCGCTGAAGCTCGCGATATGACGCGCCGGGTTCTCGGTGAACCGTATGCGGTATTCGCCGTTGACCGTGCCGAGCCCCAGCACCGCACGTATGGAACTCACCGCGAACGCGGACGGCGTGCTCTCTAGTACCGCGTGCACATCCTCGAAGACGGTCGAGGCAAGAGAGAGGCGCTTGACCGACACGGCGAGGGATATCGGCATCATATTCGCCCCGCCGCCGGACGCAGGGACGATATCGCCGATGTCGAAGGCGGCCACCGCGAGGGACGCGCGCAGGTTCGTGAAGGAAAGCGGCATTGCGGGGATGCGCACCGTGAACGCGGCAGTGCCGTATCGCCCGGATGTCTCGAGTGCGCGTATCGTATCCCGATCGATAACGACCGATGCCTTGGGGATGAAGAACGGGTGACGGAGCAGCGCATTCGTATACCAGAGCGATGCAAGCGCTATCGTTGCGGTAAGCCCCCGCACGCCATACTCACCCGTGCCGCGCGCGGTAAGAGAAACACCGAGCGAGGGTATGGCGATGGGCAGCACATCGTTCACGGTGAACGGCACGCGAAAAGCCGTCTTTGTCATGATGAACGAAACATCGACAGGCGTACCGGCAAGGAGCGCATTGCGCGAACGTATCGACAGGTCCCCGGTATCGGATCGATACTCGCCGGAAAGCTCAAGCATGGTCCGCTTCCCCGCGATAGTGCAGAGGACGAAGGGATGCTTCGTTGCAAAACCGACCGCATTGCTCTCGATCGTGCATCGCAGGGTAAGCCCGCTGCGATTGAACGAAGGCACGGCGGCATCGATGCCGATGAGCGCGGTGAACTGATTCTTCGGCATGAGCGTGCGCCAATCGATACGGGAGCAGGATATCTCTCCGCTGTCACCCGCGATGTCCGCATTGAACGCGGTGATATCATTCACCGTACCCTCGGCGGAAACACGCCCGGCGCGGTAGCGCATATTCCCGCGGACGAAAATATCACCGAGCCGTATATGCGCATCGGAAAGCGTAAGCGCATCGATGGAGAACGCCGAGTTCGTCGCCGGACCGCCGCGATCCATAAGCGCAAGGAGCGCACGCGCATCGGCGGAAAGCCCGTCGATAACGATATCGCTCACCGTTATATGTCCGCGGAGAAGCGACGGCCAGTGTATGCCGGCGGAAAGCCGCCGTGCGCTCGCAATGGTCACTCCGTCCCGCCGTACTATTTCAATGCCGCGAACCGCGGTCCCGTGACGCAGATCGAACACGAAGGATGTATACGCTATACGAACGGAATATCCGCTCTCGATGCGTGTCAATACCGAACGTATCAATGCCGTGCGCGGAAAGAAGAGGAAGAGGGAAACGAGCGCAAGAAGCGATATCACGACCACGGCAGGAACGACCGGGTATCGACGACGCGGGGGACGCCCCCCGAGATACCGCGCGAGGTCAGCGGAACGTTGTTTTCGCCTGCTCTCTTTTCTTGTCAAGGAGGGACATCTTGCGGAAGTATTCGGTCTGACGCTGCACTTCATCGATATCGGCGACCATGAGCTTATTGTCCTTGAGCGAGAAGGTCTTATTATCCATGAGCTTCGTTATCGCAACACGCCCGTCGCCGGCGGGGAGCCCCACCATGCTGATGAGTTCCTTGACGCCGAACGTGAACACATAGGGCTTCTTCTTCTCTATGGGCACATGGTTCTTCTCGATGTGGGTGAGGAGCATGTCGTAGAGCCTGCCGACGGGGTCTTTCAGCATGAGATTGGCGAGCTGGCGGTACGCCATCCAGATGCGTTCCGAGAGTATCTGAATGAGGCGCGTGGCGAGCTGCGGCTGCGCCTTCACCATGCCCTCGACGTTCGCTTTGTTCACCGCAAGGAGCAGCGTGTCGCCGTAGGATATCGCCGATGCATTGCGCGGCTTGTTCTCGAGTATCGCCATTTCGCCGAAAATATCGCCGGCCTGAAGGACAGCAAGGAGCACTTCATTGCCGCCGACGATCTTCGTTATCTTTACTTTCCCTTCCTGGAGTATGTAGAGTTCATTGCCCGGCTCATGCTCGCAGAATATGAATTCCCCTTCATGCTTGCGAATGTTGAACTCGACCACCGGCTTGCCGATGGTATTGTCTATCTCACCAAGTTCGCCGAGCCGAGCCTTCACGTTCGCCACGTTCATGCCCTGCGCATTGATCTGCAGGTAGCGCACGTACGCGTACATCGCGAGCTTGCGGTTGCCGAGATCATGATAATACTCGCCGATGGAATAGAGGCTTTCCGGGTCGTCGACGCTTTCCTCTTTCATCGATATCTTCATGATGGAGTGATCGAAGTGACGAAGCTTCTGGCTGAAGCTCCGGATTATCTTCATGGCGAGCGGGGTGTTCTTCTGGATGAGGATGCCGAACTGGTCCTTCTTGACGGCTATGAGCGAGACATCGGTGAGCGCCACCGCCGTTTCCTCGCGCAGGTGTCCGCTCATGGCGGATACCACGCCGAAGAAGTCGCCGGGGTTCATCGTCTGTTCGCCTTCCCCGACATCCGCTTCCTTGGAAATGCGCACTTGTCCGGCCTTGACTATGAAGAAGCAGTCATTATCCCGCTTCCCTTCGACGATGATGAAGGAGCCTTTATTGAAGCTGACGAGCGCTAGCTGCGCGCTCGGTGCATTCTCTGCCATGCGTCCGTCCGGTCGTCCCCGTCACCGGGGGTATAGTACTTCATTTCGATTATCGGCACTATTGCTTTATCGCTTCGACCTTTTTTTCTATGCGCCGGGACTCCTTAAGGGCGTCCACGATGGCCTTCTGCTGCTGCCCGACGCGTATCTGCTTGGCCATCATGATGAGACGTTTGCGCTGTTCGCCATAGGGCATCTGATCGAGCCCGTACTGTTTCCCGTACACGGCATTGATCTGATCGAGCTCGGCCTCCGTCGGTTCCGCGGGGACGTTCTTCATGCGGCGCGAGATGTACTCCTCGATGAGCACCTGCTTCCTGGCAAGCCGGGCTGCGGTCTTTGCCTCGGCGCCATTCCAGTACCCGGTCTTCTTCGCCTTGAGCCTCAACGCTGTCACCCCGGCAATATTCTCAATAGTGAGCGTTCGCACCTCGCCGCGGCGCTCGGCGGGAACTACTCCCGCTTCCTCGAGCTTCTTCACCTTTTCATCGACCTCGGCCTTGGAGATGTTCGTCACCCCGGCCGCCACGATCATCGGGTCCTTCGCCGCGTCTATGACGACATTGAATTCCTTCTTCGCCGCATCGACGACTTCCTTGTACTTTTCGGTGAGTTTCTTCTGCGCGACCATGCCGGTTATCTCGCGCTGTACGCTCTGATACGCCACAGGGCGGCCGCCGTTCATCATCGCAAGCCGCGGGGAGAGCTCGCGGAACGCGGCCATCGTCTCGGCCTCCGTTACGTTCGCATTCGTACCGATGAGCGAATAGGCATAGAACTGTACGATCTGATTCTCCGTCTGCTCAAGCAATGTTTTCTTTACCGAAGCGTTCGTATCGATCTTCTCTTTGATGGCGGCAAGATAGATCATCTCCTTGTCGACCATTTTAGCGAGGAATTCGCGCTTTTCGTCCTCGTTATCGTAAAAACGTTCGATGTCGGACTTCGTAAGACCCGAGATGCGGGCGAACGACTTGAACTCGTCGCGAAAATCCGACAGGGTGATGGGATGATTGCCGTCGATGCGTGCTACCCACGGACCGCCGCTGCAGGATACGAGCCATATCGAGATGAAAACGACCGGAACACACTTCCAGAACATAGATACCGTCCCTCGTGAATTATTGCGTACATTATATATGAAGAATCACACGGATGCAACCGCAGGACCGGCTCTGTGCCGCTAGAACCCTTTCCTCCGATGCCCGCAGAGCATGAGCTGATAGCAGCGCTTACAGGCAGGGAAAATACCGTCAGGGGCGTTCGCAAGCTCCAGTCGGAATTTACGCGCACGCGTGTTATTGTACATCTCGAGAAGCGGTGTTTCCTTGATATTGCCGATGACATAATCCGGATAATCGGCGCAGAAATGCACATCCCCGTTATAATTGATGTTCACCGAGAACCAGGGGGCAAGACATTGATCGCGTACAACGGCTTCGAGGTCGCTGTAATACGAACCGATGGCCCTGGGGTCTATGACCGGGACCGTGATCACCGGATGATCGGACTGTATCTTATGGGCGCGTGCAAGTATCTCGGAAAAGCGCTCACCATCGATCCCTTCATTATATCCGCTCGTGAACCCCTTCCAATAATGGGGATCGTATTCAAGATGCTCTTTCATGTACGCACGCTGCTTCTGCCCGATCGCATCGGTCAGGTACGTGCCGAGATTGATGATATGCCATGAGAGGCCGATGTCCTTGGTAGCCTCAACGAGCTTGTCAAGGTCAAGATAGTTCAGATTGCTTACGGTCGTGACGATACCCACATGCGGCAGTGACGAGTTCTGCTTCTTTTTCTCCGCATTGATGGCATGTATCCCGTCGATGACCTTCTGATACGAACCCTCGCCGCGAATGGCGTCGTTCGTCTCGCGAAAACCGTCGAGGGAGATGAAAAATCCCGTCCAGCGGTCACGAACGATCTCAGCGGCATGCGGCGCAAGCAGTGTCCCGTTGGTATTCACCGTGAACACAGGGATCTTTTTCGCCATGTAGGCGGCCAATTCCATGAAATTGGGGTAGAGGAACGGCTCGCCGCCCCACACATAGAACGCCTTCACCTTATCGGCGACCTCATCCGTCAAACGCTTGTATTGATCGATGGAGACCAGATGCTCCGCCTCTTTCGCCGCGAACTCACCTTTCAGCGTACCCATCTTCCCGCGCTGGCCGCACATGACGCAGCGAAGATTGCATATCGATGTGAGCTTGAACGTGATGAGCGGGAGCTCATTGCTCACCCCGTCGGGATTGTGATAGTCTATCTCCCGTGCGCGCACCTGGGCGAGAAAGCCCTCCGCCATATACAGCGCCTTGTCGGGATTGCTTAAGAACAGTTTCGGTACCAGTGAGATATTACGGTGCATGAGATCTCCTTACCCTCGCTCTGTCAATAGGATACAATAAATCCCCGTATTTTCAACGGTATGCCCGGCCCGACACCTCAGTCCGACGGCTTACGTGCTTGTGATATCTTCCATTATATAATATATTCACGTGGAAAATATTCCTCAACGGGCCTGTGAATAGTACCGATAATTGCAGTACATGCGGAGTATCGAAAAGCGGATAACCATGCATACGAAGATCCTACTTCTTCTGCTGTTCTCAAGTACGCTGGCGTTCAATTGCCATGCCCAGGACGATAAAGTCCAATTCAATGCGAACACGATAATTCAGATACGCGATGTTATCGAGCGCGGCTTCAATTTTCTGTACCGCAATGACTACCATGCCGCATACAATACGTTCACCGAAGCGGAGAACAGCGCATCGGCGATAGTGACCGAGTGTAAAAGTCTCGTCAAGGCCGGCTCATCCAATGTGTCGGGTGACGCCCTGCTCCCGAACACCTCGTCGAACGACACGGCGATAATATTCTGCCGCAAATACCTGAAATCGGCGCTCGACGCATACCTCGTCCTTGATTATCAGATCATCGCCGTATCGATGAGCCATGTGATGGTCAAGCTCGTGGAGGTCAAGCAGCACACGCGCGCGCGCTACCAGGAACGCAGGCAGCTCGAGGAGTTCGTGACCAAATTCAGCAATGATCTCCAGGCGGTCATGCAGGACAAGCAGACGAACAGCACGATAAACAAGGAAGCGCTCCGCAATCTGCAGCAGTTCATCCTGACCAACTTTCAGATCTTCGCGAAGGTCGTGAGCAATGACATCGATGATGTGCGTAAATACACGAACATCATCACGAACGCGGTGCTGAGATCCGAATTCACCACGAACTGGTTCACGCTGTCCAATCAGATGGACCTGTACCTCAACTACCTGGACATGCAGAGCGAGAACGTTTCCAAGCTCATGGGCATCTACAGCAATTATTTCTACACCATGATAGAGCTCCAGCAGCGCATGCAGCGGATGGAAGAAGAGAACGCGCGGATCAACCTTCTTACGCTCAACAATGCGCGCCGCTACGACTTCCTCTCTGTCCCCGCACAGAACGACGGCGCCATGCGCACAAAGAGCGTATCGAACGCATCGCCGGCGGGGGCATCACCGTGGTCGCCGCTCCTTCTTATCGTACTCGGCATCGGTGTACTTTTTGCGGGCGCAGCGTTCATCTTCTTCCGAAAAAAAGGCCGGGCGCAGCGCGATGACGGGCCGAGCATCAACATGGATTATCTGAAGGAATACATCGAGAGCGAAGACAAGATGCTCAAGCAGACGAAAAGGAAGAAGAGGTGAAGAAGGTCTATACGATAGCGAGCGGCAAGGGCGGTACGGGGAAGACCACGTTCTCGGTCAATGTCGGCATCGCCATGGCGAGGAATTTCGGCTATCGTGTCCTTGTCGTCGACTCGGATTTCATGCTCCCCTCCGTGGGCGCGCTCCTCGGCATCGTCCCGCAATGCGGGTTGAAGCAGCTCCTTTCGCACAACAGCGAGAAATATCTCCGCTCAGCGGTGCAGCAGACGAAATTCGGGATCGATGTCCTTGTCTACTATTCCGATTTCAATAAGAACGCCGTCATAACCCTTGCACAGATGAAATGGTTCGCCGACGGGGTGCTCAAGCTCCCCTATGATGTGGTCATTTTCGATGCGGGTGCAGGCATCAATCGCACCATGCTCGAACTCGTATCGCGGTCAACGGATGTCATCATCGTCACCATGCCGGACCCGGTGGCGCTCGTCGGGAGCTATAAGACCATAGCGTATGTGAAGGAATTCAACGAGTCGTGCATCATCTACTACGTGATAAACCGCGTCACTGACATCCGCATGGCGATGCGGTACGTGTCGCATTACATCTCGCTCGTGCGGAGTAAATTGAACCGCGAGATAGTGCTCGTCGATATGATACCGCATGAACAGGCCGTCATCGACGCCGGTGTACGTCAGATACCGTTCTATACCGCCGCCTCATCGAGGGCCCGCGCCTCGCTCGATGCCATCACGCACCGCCTTTCCGGCATACTCTGAAGTACGCCCTCAGTAGAAGAACGAATCCACCTCGGGATTGATCTCGCGCAGCCTGTCGCGCATGTTCTGAAGCCGCTGATCATCGGGATATTTCTCAAGGAGCTGCTTCAGTATGTAGATCGCCTGCTTGTACTCGCCGACGCGTATTATCTTCACGATCTCAGCGACCCCCTGATTGACCTTGTCGTCCTGCACGGTCTTCGCGTCCTTGCCGAATATGCTCCCGACGATATCGAAATCGAAATCGGCATTGAACGAGAATTGATGGGTGTACCCGAGCGATCCGGCGAGCGTGAACGTATACCCCACCGAATAGATGACCTTCAGTATGTCGAACCCGACGAAGAGACCGCTTGAGAACCAGAAGCCCGACGGATTGGCCTTGAAGCCGAGGAGCAGCTGTGAAGTTATCACTTTATTGAAATTGAAATCGTTGATCGCGCCCATGCTGTAGATATCATCGCTTGAAATATCCATCTCCATCTTCAGATTATACCGCGACGGCAGATCGAGGAATATGAATTTCGCCGCGAACAGATTGAAACCGAGGCCGAGGCGGAACGCCATGTCCGTGCCCGTAGCGGTGAGCCGGCCGGATGGATCGAAATTGATGCCGAGGTCGGTGAAGGTGAACGCGACATATTCGGGCACGATGCGCTTGAGCCACACATCGCTTATCGCGAAGTTCACATGAACGGGGAAAAGAATCCCGGTATCGAGCGCGGCGAACATCGCTCCCTCATTATCCGCTAGTGACCTCATATCGAAGGACATGCCGCCCAGTTTCGCGTTCGCACCGATGGCCATCATGATATCGCCGAGCGTGATGAGATAGCTCGCATTGAGCGTAAGGAGCACCTCGCTGTAACTATACTGGGCCGTCTGCGGCAATACCCAGAACCCCTGCGCATCGAGGGTGAACGGGGACGACGCTCCGAAAGGACTGTAGTCGATGTTGCCGCTGAAAAAAGCACCGAGCGAAACGCCGAACGCAAGTTTTGAGTCGACCTTGTATCGATAACTTATCGCCATGAGACTGGTCTCAGCGAGCCATGCCGTGTAGGTCGCATAGATGTCGTTCTTGTACCCATAGCACGTCGCTGCAGGATTATAGAACATCGCTTCGGAATCTTTTGCGTATGCGCTGAACGCGCCGGACATCGCCTGCCCCACCGGGTACGGGGATATGTTCAGTATGGACTGCGCCCACAGGCCGGATGCCGCCAGGATGATGACCGCTGCATTCCAAAGTGTTCTTTTTCTTTCCATACTATCGCTTCAATCCGAATTTCCTGACCACCGCGGTGTTCGGCGTCCGTATCTCGAGCAGATACAATCCGCTCCTTACGAAATTATTGTTCTCGTCCTTGCCGTCCCATGTGGCGCCGTTAAAGCGCGTGCCATGCACCTCGATGGGCCCGATGCCCTTTCCAGGGAGGAGCGTCCGCAGCAGTCTGCCGTCCGCCGTGTACACCTTGACATACTGCACATCGAGCGGCAGATTGATAACGTACATGTTCGGTGCCGATCGCAGGTCGAACGGGTTCGGGTAGGTTCCCACACGAGAGAGATCCGAATTCGGCGCTATCCTGTTCGCCCTGCCTTTGAGGGCGTACACGCCGGTCGCATTCACCGATACACGGACTTTCCGGTTCGCGATGTCATTGGTGGCACCGGCCACCTCGATCCATGCGAACGTGCTGTTGGTCTGCGTCAGCGCCACTACCGTAAGGCTGTTGCCGGCGGCTATGACGCTTCCATTTACAAGGTCGGCATCGGTATAGGTAAATTCAAGTATCATGCTGTTCGAGAGCGTCCCCGGATATTCCACGAGATTGCTTTCGATAGCACCCAGCTGATACAGAGAGGAGGCGAGCACCGTAGTACCGGCCGTAACTCCGCTGTCCGCCGCCGCAATGTCGGCGAGGCGATTGGTGACGGCATACAGATACTGGTGATCGCTCGGTTTGCGCATATCCACGTACATCTCGTTGGAGAAGGCGTTGCTCGGTACGCTTACCGAGAGCATCCCGCTCGAGAACACCGCCGTATCCTGCGTCTGCACCGTGACCAGGAATAC